>JAREAI010000295.1:0-3757 GCA_029240435.1 Nitrososphaeraceae archaeon
CGCTCAAGTTTTTATAATCTTCATGACTTCATTCTCCATTAAATTTACCTTTTTGGTTCTTTTAGTTATAGTTAAATATGGCATTTTATCTTGCTTACCGTATATATGAAACTATCGTCATTTTCAACAATAGCAATGATTGCTGGCGTATCTCTAATTGCTGCGGGGTATTTGTTAAATAACGCGTATGCTCAAGATGGAGCAACAGCAACTGCTGCCGGGTCTATGAAATTTATCGGTGCAGGGGTTGCCTTTGGATTAGCCGCTCTTGGTGCAGGTATCGCCATTGGAGGTGTGGGTGCAGCAGGTCTTGCGGCTATTACTGAAAGACCTGAGCTTAGATCACAGGCTCTAGTGTTTACGGCTCTCGGAGAAGCAATCGCGATTTATGGTATCGTCGTAGCAATTATAATCCTAGGACAATCATAAGAATTCTAATATTTTTCTCTTACAGATGAGTGGACGAATATCAATCTACATATCTGTCAGCTAAAAATGATGTCAGCTTAATATATCTTATATATTTTTAATACAGTAAATTATACTTTTCCTTCATCGATCCATAATGCCATGAGCCAAGAGAATGGCGTCGATCATGATGTTATAATAAATCGATGGTTATTATGATACTAATTCATTTATTGTAAGAGTTCTAAAACAATACCTGCATCTTAATACGATTTTTTCTTTATCTATAATATTTATAATAGGTTTGATATACTCATCACTGTTAGTAACACATTTAAGATTAGGGCATTTGAAAACTCCAATTATTGAATCAGGGAGTTGAATCTTACGTTTTTCAACTAATCTGTACTCTTTGATAATATTGATAGTTGCATGAGGAGCAATTAAGGCAAGTTTGTTAGTTTCATCTTTTTCTAAAAATTTGTTTTCTACTTTGATAATATCTTTCTTATTATGCTTGCTGCTTGGAACGTTTAAGGCAACAGTTATGACGTTTCCCTCTTTGCCTGTAATATTTAGCGTACGTAGTACTAGCAATGCTTTGCCAGATTCAATATGATCTATTACTGTTCCATCCTTGATTCTACGAACTAAGAGTTGCCTTGTGTCAGACATTCACGATCTTGATAAGATGATAAAGTCGGACAATTATAATTTGCTATACATATTAATAATTTCATTCACACTATAACTTTGTCATCTGAAATCAGACATTAATCTGGATTATTACTGTCACCAAAGATGAGTTTCATCTCGTCAAATGACAGCTTTTCGCCACTGGACATTTTTTTCAATGCAGCTTCCTTTAATGTATTCCATCTTTCTTGATTCTCTTTACTCCGTTTAGCTCTCTCCTGAGCAACTTCATATCTAGATTCTCGCCTTTCTCCACTTTCCTTTTGTTTTCTTTGCCTATATTCAGAAGCCTGAATACGCGATCTTCTATATTCAATTGCATTGAGTTGAGTTTCAACCATTTCTAATTTTGCTGCCGCTTCCCTTACTTCGCGTATTATTTTTCTTCTCTCTTCGTATAAATTTTCACGTAAATTTAAGAGAACATCCAAGCTTTTCTTCAATTCACCAATCTTGTTACCAAATTCTGATTTCAGATCAAAGATACCATTCATTTTTGCTTTTATCGAGTCATATTGAAACGAAATGTTTCTATAACGATCTTCTTTCTTGTGTATGATCTTTAATGCATACAATTTCGTAGCAATCTCTTTTGATTTTGCAACTAATTTCCGCTCTTCGTCTTTTGACAATTTCTTTGTTTGAATGTCTCGCTCAATTTGTTCAAAAGCTTTGGTCAAATTAGCTAGATCAAAACGTTCTCTACGCGATTTATTTAATCCTGCTGGACCTGCTTTTTCATCTATAGATTTCATTTGATTTTTTGCTTCTATAAGATTACTCTTCAGTTCAGTAAATTTTGAGTATTCTGCATCTTTCTGATCGTTAATTTGTTTTAATTTGACACGTAAATTCTCTAATTCTATCCTTTCCTCATCAATCTGCTTCTTTGTATCTTCAATTTTATTGTTAAGTTCCTGTATTTTTATTTCACCTGTTCTCTGTTCTTCTACCAGCGATTTTTTGAATTCTAGTAAGGTATTGAGGTTAGAATCTGAATCATTCTGAGTGCTCTTTATAGTATTATTTCTAGCCGCAGTTGTAGTAGCAGCAGCTGCACTGCTAGTTCCGGCACTATAATTGTCTCTTGCCACGATGCTTGTCGTTTCTTATAACTTCGAGAATATATTTTTTCTCTTTTCTGAACCGTAATTTTTATTATGGAGGGAAGGGTGATAGGTTTGTTATAACACTAAATCCCACACCTTTATATGACATGACGTTATAAGAGACTAATGATCGTTTATGGACGATTTTGAGAGAGACTTCCCAAATCTAGATTGGAAGAACATTCCAGCCTACAAGCACCCTGGGGGTAAGAATTGCCCATGCCCTAAGCATGAGTATATACGTGAACAGATTAATATAGCCAAAGCAGTAAGCAATAATAATAGAGAAATTATCCCTGAACAGAGACAAAAAGCTCAGGTGATACTTAAATTCTGTCCTGATCATTACAGTGTATATTTTGGAGAAGTAATTCCATCAATGCCTTTTAAGTACAGACTGATGACGAAAATCGCACTCAAAATAGGTGCAGTAGTAGTCCAAAGAATACCTTATATGCAGTCTGATCAATGCTTCTATTGCAAATTTGGTTCTGGTGGTTTCGATAAAAAAACACTGATAGTTCCCTAGGTCTATAGATTCTAGAATACCCAGGATATAACAATAATTACTTAACAACGTTCTTAAGGCCTTATTAAGAAACAGTTACCAAAACTGACGGAATAACTTATGCATAATTTAATTATTATTCATTAAAGCGAGCTAACAATAAGAATATCTATAGATAATTTTTGTGTTATCTAGAAAACTTAGCTATTGAAACAACTTAATACATAAACATAGAACAATAACACTATTACGCAGAGTTATCCCTTGGTTGAAAGGGCAAATGAAAATCCACTAAAACTACTTTATTTATTTCCTTAATGCATAAAATATCATTGCAATGTATAAAAATGAACAACTAAATGCGTTACACTTTAATAACTACCTTTAGTGCTATCTTATCTGTTATCTATTAGATAATCTTATAATAACTGCAATTTTTAAAAGACCTACTATAAGCCTAATCTATGGTTCTCCATCAGTTATAAAATGAATTTTCTTTTATTTTTCATACAAATGGCATATGTGTAAAACTGCTTTTAACGTTGCTACTTGGTAAATGCAGATAGAAAGAACTATGAAATTTTACATTGATAAACATTGACCTATCTTCCTACTTATGAAATCTGTTGGTAAAACATATCATCTCCATAGCTGGTTAATTGTTGCATTTTATTCTGTAGTTTGTTATAATACTTATCTCTAATAATAGCTGCTTTGTTAATAATAGATACTTTTATGTTCTATGTTTGTGTCATTAACCTACAATTCTATATATTTTTCCGTCCTGATATGACAATATATACAAAAACCCATCGGAACCTGTCTCGATATCAGTTATACGGCCAAAGCCAGTTCCAAAAACTATTGCTGATAATTCATCCTTATTATCAGCAACAAAATCAGTTAGTCCGATATGGTGGCGGTTGCTATTATCATCATCATCATCATCAAACTTTAGGCCTGTTCTTCTGTCATTAACTTCAAAGTAATATAGATTACCATTATTAATATCACCAACAAAAATGTTATTTGCATA
>JAREAI010000296.1:0-3695 GCA_029240435.1 Nitrososphaeraceae archaeon
AAAATCATGTACAAATCATTCCTATCCTATGCACAGTTGAAAGAATACCTTACAATGCTATTGGAAAATGAATTATTAGAATATGAAGAAACAAGACAGGCTTTTAGAACTACAGAAAAAGGATTACATCTATTGCAACTATACAATAAGATCGATAGTCTAATACCTAATATACGCACGGCATAAAGCCAAAACATATCTCCTTTTTTATATCCCTTTTATATTAAGAAAGAGTAAAATCGTTCTAAAGATCTAATTATAAGAATGGGATTAGATCTAAAACCACTTGTCAAGTCATCACCAATTATGATATCTGAGCTTTCAGGGAAGGTAATCGCTATTGATGCATATAATACCATATATCAGTTTCTTGCAACAATTCGAGGTATAACGGGAGAATTACTTACAAATAATAATGGTGAAGTGACCAGTCATCTAAGCGGTCTATTCTATCGCAATGTCAACCTGCTGGCAGAAGATATTAAACTGATCTATATATTTGACGGTAAACCCAGCCCATTAAAGTCGAAAGAGATTGATAGAAGACGACAGGTAAAACAGGATGCACTCAACAAGTATCAAGAAGCAATAACGGCCGGAAGATTTGAGGATGCACGTAAATATGGTCAAGCTACATCTGTTTTAACAGATAAAATGGTGGAGGAATCAAAAATGATTCTTACTCTTCTTGGAATCCCCTATATTCAAGCTCCTTCTGAAGGAGAGGCAGCGGCTGCTCAATTAACACAATCCAATATAGCATTTGCGTGTGCAAGCCAAGACTATGATTCTCTACTCTTTGGTGCTAAAAGATTAATCCGTAACCTTGCTATTAGTGGAAAAAGAAAGGTCCCTAATAGAAATGTCTATGTGGATATAGAACCAGAAATTATTGAACAACAGCAACTTCTAAATGAAACTGGTTTGAATTTAGAACAATTAGTAGATATTGGAATTTTGATAGGGACTGATTTCAATCCCGGGGGAATCCCAGGTATCGGACCTAAAACTGCCCTAAAACTAGTTCGGGAACACAATAAATTAGAGAAAATAGAAAAAATTGAGGCCTCATTAGCAAACATACCCTACAAAGAAATACGGGAGGTCTTTTTAAAACAAGAAGCACCGAAGATTAATGGTATTGAATTTAACGAGATCAACTATGATGCCCTGGTTAATTTTTTATGCACAGAAAAAAATTTTTCCGTAGCTAGAGTAAATACAAGCTTAGATAAAGTGAAAAAATCAATTACAAATCGAAATCAATCATTAGAGAAGTGGTTTAAGTAAAGTAGATATCAATTCAATTCTCGCTTTTTCCTATCCATATTCTTTTCAGCCCCAAACCTTTCTAGTTCATACATATTGAGATCAACAAATTTTATACCACTAGCTAAAACAGGATGAACTCCTTTTATCTGTCTGAACATTTCTTGACAAACTGTGCGGTAATCAGGATGCCCTTGAGGAATAGTCCTAAGTTCAATCATATGACATGCTTCACGAAGGTTAATTTTTATAAAATAAGGATATTTGTATGCAAAGTTAACCACATATTGAGCTTCTTCAGGCATTTTCTTGTCGAGCATTTCATATACTTCATGAGATTTGTACATGCAATCCTTGAAATCTTTGAGAATACCAAGATCATATATCTCTTGAGGAATATCATAACCATGTTTAGTAGATAGAAGTTGCCTTTCCATGGTTAGGATTCTATGACGATGCAGATCTCGGAACATACCAAAATTTGTAAACATCTCAAAAGTGTACTCTGTCATCTCAAAGGCTCTGCCTGGACGTTGCCGTCGGTTGTTACGAAACTTTGTAAATGTTTGAATTATTTTATGTCTCTCTTGTTCTGGAACAGACTTAATATGATGGATAATTCCTTCAAGGGAATGACCTAATGCGGAATCATACAAAATTGCGGAAGCAACCTTTACTTCAGCTTCAAAGTTATCCTCATAATTCAGCAGTTTTACATTTTGTGGACTGTTTTCTAATTCAATTCCTGTTAGGGATTGTTGGGCAATTGCAGAAATTGCTCTTTTCGTATCTATTATATATCTCTGGAGAGACTGTCCATACTTGTCATTTGCTCTTCTTATAAATGCTGGAATAATTTTATCTAGTTCTGCGTAAAGCTGGCTTGCCAGCAATTTTATTTCAGTCAAGTCTGATGCAAACATTGTCGATAAAAGATATTCAAATGCCCTACCATTTCCTGTAATGCCTAGGTTTGTAAGTGTAGAGGCAGGCAATATGGCACGAAGAACATCTAATGCCTTAGCCTTAATAGTTGCTTTATATACGCGTCTTGCCGATTCAATATCTGTACTAGATTTTAGATTTCCATATAATACCTCTTGTTTTGATATAGAATCAAAAAAAAGAAAATGTTCAATAGGCTTAATTTCTTCAATGAATTTTTGCAGAGGTTGTATATTTTTGCTGTACGTCTCAAAGGCAAAATCACATGTTTGAATATATTGATCAGCATATGGTGATTCCATGATCTTTTCTTCTCTGTGATACTTGTAATGACCGTTAACTTTTTGATCAAATGCCACGTAACGTGAAGATTTTTCAAGATATGATAATCCTATTCTATGGTCCTCAATTTTTTTGGCGGCAACATTTGAAATCCATTCTATCGCAACCTGTGCCTCTCCTAGCTCAGCAACAGAATCATCCCCGTATTCTAATAATATTTTTTGATAAAATTCTTCACCCCTCTTAGGATTATTAGCAAATTCATTGAGAAATATGCGCCTCATTGTCTTATCTGTTCTAGAATATCTAGACATCAATGCTCCTCTATCGACTTGTCTAGGCGTAATTATGGCGAAAACCGCTCTGTCAGGATTAGAAAAATGTGATTTAAGAACAGACTTTTCCTCGTCAGTAAAATTATCAAGAAAATTGTTGCTATTCCTTGAAGTCATCACAAAGGAACCTTATAATTACTATAAAAAACTTTTAATAAAGATCTACTAGGTTGCTATACCGTCACTCATTACATATTTGTAGGTAAACGTCATATAAATCACACTTTATTATTCTTCTCTTTTTTGTGTAATAATAACAATACTAGATCACAAAATTACCTCACTAAATAACATAATAATTTTGACAACCCTATCATTATATGAACAAACTTAACGCTTTACATGAGCGAATTTAAGCTCGAATTTATTGGAAAGCAGGTCAAGGATCTGTACGGCACTTTAATAGGAAAAGTAATGGGCATGATAACAGATATCGATGGTTCAATTGAATCAATCAGTGTTGATTGTGGCACTTCTGGCCTCAAACAGTTGACTTACGAACAACTACTAGTTCAGGGGGACTATGTGATTTATATTCCAAGATGGAGGCTGGATGCACAGAAATTGTTAAGGCAAAAAAGTCTTACTTTACAAAGAATAAGGGCCTTACAAGATATTGCCACAGAGAATGATTCAATGAAAGATGATGTTGAACTAGTTTATATGAAGTATGACAAAAGACTTCACGACCTTGAAGAGAATGCAAACCATCTTAATGGGAATTTGGAGTCAAGGCTAAAGGAATTAGAGGAGGAAAGTCATAGAATTAAAACAATACTATTTGATGCTAAACTGCAGTTTAGGAGTAACGAGATGACAGAAGAAATATACCAACAAATTAATATTTATACAAGTGAATTATTG
>JAREAI010000297.1:0-3692 GCA_029240435.1 Nitrososphaeraceae archaeon
AAATGAAGATGTTTTTACTAATGTTCCATTAAGAGTATATACATTCATAACAGCATTTATTGTTTGATTTACAATTGAAGGGTCATTTACAGTATTTACAGTATAATTTACAAGTACTTTAACTTGAGATCCTTCAGTAGTATTTAACCGAGGTATGAATTGCGCGCTATCTAAGGCAAGAATAACTTCCTGTCCATGATATGCAAATGCATTATATGATAATCCTACCGTAGATAAAGCTAGAACTGCTATCACAAAAGTTGCTACTGCTGTCATTCTTAATAATTCTCGGAGCATTTGAAAATACCTTCTTCTTTGGTCTATTTTTATCATATGCTTGATATTCAATCGTAAAATACTATATATGAATAATAATGTTTAGTATTAAAGAAAGAAATCATTCTTCTTTTTCTTTATCATCATATGTTATTGTTAGTGATCTAAACTAATGATTAAATACAGTCTTTTTTTCTATGATTACTGTTTTGAAAAACCCTTCATTAATCAATGAATCATTTTCTTGTATTGTGATAATAGTGTAATCATGGCTCGGTTCATTGAAATAATCCTCTTTAATGTGATATCGATAGCAAGTGTACATTTGTCTAATTATTTAACATCTACTTTAGTCTCTATTCTAGTTAATCTAATTATCAAAATCCTGCATGATTGTATTTCTTGGCACAAATATCTTTGTTTAGCAACGGATTAGTCATCATGTAATTTTCAACTTTTATTGTATAAGTAATTGTAATGAAGAAATAGGTTCGATCCAAAAAAGCCAAATCATCATTAGATTTTTACTGATTAGTTCCTGATTATAGAAATTCTCTGAAAATATAAATATATATATATATATATATATATTTATGGAATTATTGAGTTTGAAACAAGCGATAGAATTACATAATACTTAATAACGTCTCAATGAGAGTGTCATTTTCATGTAATTTTTCATATTTATTTCATTTAAATAAAATTGGAGGTATATAGGGATGCTGTCAATAACTGTCAATAATTATCCTTTTTATTATATCCTTCCTTAAGCAAGAGATCTTAGGGACGCATTTTATTGAGATTAAGCTCCCCGTTTAAGTCTTTTTGCTAACTTTAATCTTGTATCAATAACTTTTACCTGTGATTCTATATATTTTTTGTAACCTGCTAACAACTTTTCTTGCACATCATAATCTTCTTTATGAATTTCATCCATAGTATCCTCGAATGCTGCAATTATGCTATCTACATTTGCTCCCAAAGTTTGAATATCTTTTGTATCTGACGGAGCAACATCAATAGTTTTTGACTTAATTTCTTTGGAGGTCACTTCTGTCGCAGTTTTAGCTTTCCTACCAAATGCTAAAATAAGCTGCCTGAGAGACAATCCAGCTTCTTTGGCTTTAGTAGAAATTGATTCTTCTTCGGCCGACGACTGATCATCTTCATATACAGTCGGGCCAGTGTCTGATGGACTGACTACTATAATATTACTGTCATCAACATCTTTCGAATTCCTACTAATTGTTTCTTCTTCTTCTTTTTCATATGCAATTTTCTTTTGAGCGTCGTTCTCTTCGCTGCTCACAATCTATAATATGTTCTAAAGTTTATAAGGTATATGCAAATTATTCTTATATGCAAATTATTCTTATATTCCATTTCTCTAAGAACCATGTTTTGATATTTAATTATTATTGACTAAAGGTATTTTCTTATTTGTTTGGACTACAAAGACAAGCTGCCGCTTAAAATTATCGCAGACTAATCATGCAGTAGAATCTCTTCAATCCAAGGAATAGTTGCACAGTAGCTGGCGCAGCCCCTAATAATTTAGATCACACCCATAAATTTCCGTAAAAGCACAAATTGAAGAACAATCAAGCTTCGGTAGATCCACTTTAAAATCTTCCTTACGAAACATATTGGCTGCTGCTATAGTGGCATGATGGAATCTTCTATTCATCACAGTAAATTATAGATTGAGAAACTTTATTTTCTCATCCTTTAATTTTTTGTATAACCTCATTAGCTGTAAATGTTAATGGTTCTATCTTTCCATCAATTACTTTATAAGGCAACTAAGGTATCTCTGTGATAGATATAAGTGCCTTTAACTAAGATTTATCAAGCAGATTATGAAAATGAAAAAGAGAGGAGGAGGATAAATCACAAATCGTGACAACAATAAGAGAAGATCAAGAATCGGAAGCAAGGAATAATACCAACACATCATTAACAATTGAGGATGTATACAATTTATTATTGACAGAAATCCAAATTCCTACATTGCAATCTATACCTCTTGACACTTATCAAAATATTGCTACTATGCTTGGTAATATAAAAGGGCAAGGCTATGAGGGAATAGATGCAAAAATTAGAGATAGAATGGTTGGGATGATATCTAAATCCGCCCAACTATTGCTCGAATGTCGGCACCAAAAGTTAATGGAATACCAAGGCGAAATATTATCTTCACCATCAGCAGAAACAGCAGTGGATTATTCAAAACTTACAGATGAGGAAAAATATATTTTGGACGGAGAAAAAGAGTCTGAGAAAAGAAGAAATGCTATCCTTGCCGCAACTATTAATGGGAGACCTAAAGTTATGGAATCAATTTCGACCAAAATTCGCTCCAAACAAATAGTTGTGAGATTTATCAAATCTATGGAACAGTTTGTGGGAGTGGATATGACAAAGTATGGACCGTTTCAGGAGGAAGACGTTGCAGTGCTGCCATTTGAAAATGCTCGATCTTTCATAGAGAAAGGAGTAGCAATAGAAATAGATATTGCACAATAATAAATGATTTTAAAAGTTTTTTCGATAATTAAAAGGAAAAAGTCAGTAATTACTTAAATGTAAATTAATCTAAAGATGTAGAATATTCAAGCCAAATAAATACAAATAGGAGAGAAATTTGTTATTCAATAATAATGACTAGCACTACTGCTATGCTGCTTTCCTTCTGTTTTTCTTTGTGTCATGGGGTATTCTTCAGATATTACTTCTTCGCTATTCCATAGTAGCACTGATAGTATTGATATTGTATCTTATCTCATCGTGACATTTCAACATTGGTTCACTCAGAATAACGAGATCATAGGCTGACCATATGTATACACATACACACATACCAGCGACAATAACAACTGATAGGAGACATTATCTTTTATTCTCCCTCCTATTTCCTCTCCTATTCTTCTTGTTGTGCTGCTACTGATTCTCTTGTTATTCATCTTATGGTGTGATTTGGGAGGAAATTTGATTATGTCGATGAGTCAGTAGACGCAAATAATTAGTGTGACTCTATGACTACAGCATCGTCTTTTAATTCTCATGCCGAGTTGTTCTAAAACACGGCTGGTGACATTCAATAATGCACTTAAGAATCAGAAGAATGAGAAACAATCTGGTAGATTATGAGATTTAGATTCATAGAATAATATTAAACTAATAATACCACATTTGTACCTACATACTTCAAAGCATTTCCTTTTCCACTACTTTCGATTGCTATGAATTTATTTCGTTTATTGCTTTTACAAAATATTTAAAATAAATTCCTTCCTGTATTCTGTTATCTTCTGTTCTAGCAAGATTGAATGCAGGAATATTTAGGTCAGGTATGTATGACCATCTCCATAATGCCCATCCATAATTTAAGAAATTGTTTAATCTTTTAATAT
>JAREAI010000052.1:0-27643 GCA_029240435.1 Nitrososphaeraceae archaeon
ATGTTGATTCCTGCCATCCCCGACATAATACGGGATTTTCAGGTTTCATACAGCATGTCATCTTGGATTCTTACAGCATATTTGGTTACAGGGGCCGTTACTACTCCAATAGCTGGCAAGTTGTCAGACATCTACGGAAAAAAGAAAGTACTTCTTATCATCATGATAATTTACGCTGTAGGGGTCTTTATAGGCGGGTTTGCGACTAACATATACTTTCTACTATCTATCAGAGCAATTCAAGGAATAGGAATGTCTATGTTTCCAATAGCGTTTGGAATTATCAGAGACCAATTTCCAAGAGAGAAGATATCCATTGGTCAAGGAGTAATCAGTTCAATGTTTGCAGCTGGTGCTGCAATAGGTTTGTCTATTGGCGCCTTCATAGTTCAGTTTTTTGGTTGGCATGCAACATTCATCACAATAATACCTATCTCCATTTCACTTCTGATTGTAATATGGCGATTTGTTCACTTAAATGAAGAGGAGAGTGATAAGTATCAATGGAGCAATAATCAAAGTCCAGCAGAAAAAGTAAAGCCAGAATCATCTTCTTTGCAAACTAAAAAAGACACTAGCAGCAGACCTGATAGACGAATAGATATAAAAGGTGCAATTAGTTTGGCTGCTGCCATTACTTCATTCTTACTCATCCTCACACTTATTGAAACGTCTTCTAACAATATGAACACTGAATTGCCATCAATGTCCTCCTCCTCCTCGTCATCTTCTATGTATCAAATTGGTGCATTTGTTGCTTTCGCAATAATTTCATTTATGGTGTTTGTGCAGATAGAAAGAAAAGAAAAAAACCCATTAGTTGATTTGAAACTTGTCCTAAACAAAGCAATTCTTCCTGCAAATCTGATTATACTTATTGTTGGGTTATCAAATTTCATGGTCTTTCAGACCATACCGATATTAGTTAGGAATCCTGACCCTCTTGGTTTTGGAGCCGATGCAATTAGTACAGGAAGTATACAGTTGCCTTTTGCGTTAGTTTTCCTGATCTTCGGACCAACCTCAGGTTTCATAATTTCAAAGTTGGGTTCATTGAAACCAATAATATTTGGAACAATAATTATCACAATCAGCTTTATTTGTCTACTTCTCTTTCACTCTACAGAAATGCAAGTTTCAGTTAATCTTGGACTGCTTGCAACCGGATTATCTTTCGCTGGTGTTGGAGCCATGAACGTCATCATACTTGCTACTCCGGGAGAATATAGCGGCATATCTTTAGGTATAGCCACCCTTATACGAATTATCGGAAGTGCAATAGGACCAGCCTTAGCAGCAATGTACATGCAGATGAATCAATCTATTCTAAATGTTAATGGTGTAATGAGGTCTTTTCCTTCAGATATGGCATTTGACATGATATTTACGACTGCTTCAGTAATAGCCTTTGTTTCCATTATCTTAGCAGTATTGCTAAGAGCGAGAGTTGTGAAGATGGCTATTCCAAATCTTAGCTGAAGCAGTATATAGATACAAAGGAGTATTTGACGATTTCCTGATCCCAATTGAAGTTAATCAATATTTTGTATTTTTTCGATCCTCTTCTTGTTTTGCTACGTTGCGCTCAATTTGAATCCAATTTTTAACTCTATTTGATACTTTCTATATTTTTATTTTTTTCATTTTCAAGTGTTACCGTATACGTCCTATCTCTACCCATCATAAATTTTTGACTATTTTTCTAGTTTGTCAGATCACATTTTTTATTGCATAATCTACGCCTATTTTCGAAATTCCTACAATGTAAATATATCTGTAAGCCATCTACCTAAGGATCGTCAAGAGTTAATAATACTACTTATTTTATAGGGTGAAGACTTGCTAGGAAATAATTATGTACGCAATTCGTTAATACTTCCTGTACTCTCTATAGAAACGCATTGCAATTTGTTGACTAAGCATTTTATATGACTTGGTTACTCTAATTAAGAATAATATGAAAGAGAAGCAAATTTGCAGTCATGTTAAAGATGTTGATGAGAACATTTCACCTAAAACATCATACTGCGAAGAATGTGAAAAAGAAGGTACTCAATGGGTGGCACTCCGTCTATGTTTGACTTGCGGTCATGTCGGATGTTGCGATTCGTCCGAGGGATTGCATGCTACAAGACATTTCAAAGAGACTGGTCATCCTGCAATGATAGCACTGCCTGATAGATCTTGGAAATGGTGTTATATTCACAAATCCTATTCGTAAATGTACAACTACTACTGCATCAACAAGTAATAATAATATCTTAATTTTCCTAATATGGCATATGATCTATATAGTATCCTCAGAAGCCTTGGATCTGTAGTCAATATACAACTAAAATATTTTACAAGATAATTATATTAGTCAAACCAGAAATAGAAAGAAGATTATAGAGCTTTATAATTAAGGTGAAAACCTTCGGGAGATATCATAAAGAGGTGAGGAAGTTACTTGCGTCTCGAATTTTTAATGTGAAGGCAGCAGAAATCGATGGATAAAAACAATAACGATGATGAAAATAATTGTGATTTTTCTATTCTTTGGGTGGCTGGGATATATATGACAAAAGTATCAATAGTCTTCCAAATAACGCTGGCAAGATATCTTTAAATGCTCCCATGCATCGTTTTTTCTGCTCGTCTTAATATGTTATTGATTATGTAATAATACCTAGAGAATGATATGAATAAACAACAATGTTATATTGTTGTACAAAGAGCCTGATATGCTGTTGACTCACCATGCTTTACTACAATTAAACTTTAATCAACAAATATGAAATCAAATAGGAAGATACAAGGATTTAACATCATTAATCTTCATCCTAATCTTCTTCGTCTGATTCGATTTCTAACTCTTTTATAGTAAATCCTTGTCCTTTTACTGATTCCACTATTTGGGAAACCTTTTGTAAGATCTGAGACACATCAGTCGACTCTGTATTCATTTCAATTTCTATCTTCATAGCTGAAATCTAATTATATCTTATTTAAAGGTTAGATAGTGCTAATCTGTGGTTGTTGTCTTGTCTTGATAATTGGCGTGAATTTATACAACAAATCCATTAATGGATTATGATGATGACAGAACGCACTTTGATTTTATGTGTGAGACTTATGTAATATATTATATGTGTAATTCATAATATGTTAGGATTTTATAAGATTTATATTAATATTATAGGTTGCCTGAATTGTGCTTACTAAAAAAAGATGGACAATAAAGACATTTTATTATCAGAAGTTGTACTGTAGGTTCTTTAATATTTCTATTTCAAATGCTATAAACTGTGAATTAAGACATAATACCTTTGGTTAAAGAAGCAATTGATTGACTTAGAGACTCAGGCATGTGAATATTAATAAGTTCTGACATTGATTTACTATATAATAATACATACACAAATATAACAAAATTTTATATTTTGATTAATCCGAAAATTTGTAATGATAAGATGTGGCTGCCGATGTATTAAATGCAAGAGTCAAAATCTGGAGAGTTTCGCATTTGTTGCTCCTGATGGCTTTGAAGATATACATCATACATGCTTAACATGTAGAACGCATTTTAATCATCTTGATGGTGAGATCTATAGAACTTGTCAAACATGTAACTTTTCATCTGCCTAAAAAGGGAATCTTCAATGTTACCAGAAATCGAATATTAATTATAGAAGATCATAGCCTCACAATAAAATGAATTAACCTAACATATCCAACATCTACTTTTTAATGTGAAATTATGAATTCTAAATCATAGAGGATATTTACAAAAGAAGTTAACTAAGTAAAAAAGCCTAGATTGATTTGAATCCAGCATATAAACTATTAAAGCATAAATGAAATCTATGTGCAAATAAAAGCACTCTTGAGATGCTTTCATAGAAAAAATCATACATTGCCTAGAGTGTCTTTGAGTTTATCTGTCATGTACTCACGAAAACTCGCATTCATATTTTTTAAATCTGTTATTAACATTAAACAAGTCTAGATGATAATGATTGTATTTTGACAAACATAGTAATAAAATGGATCTAACAAATAGACAGAAGCAATGTAGAAATCAATACAGAAAAGAGAGGAAATGATAGATCAAAAAGGATTGCTGATTCTTTTTTTTCAAGAATTAGAATTCATAATTTCACATTAAAAAGTAGACCTAGATTATACAGTCAGATCCTTTGATAAAGAATATTCCAATTGAAGTTCATTCAATCATATGTGGATATAATTGACAATGAAGCAATATAAGACCAGTCCAAATGTAATTCAATGATTAAATTACCTCATAAGATGAGATTGTTATCTACGCTCTTATATTATGATAAAGAAGAAATATTTAAAATACATAAACTGGGAGGATCTTTTATTTAGCATGTATAAACAATAGCGCTATGGCAGTAAGAAAGTTTTTCCTTTTTATTTAGAGTATGAAGTATAATAATTATATTGAGTAAAACAAAGTCTTAGAAGTATTTAATGGCAGGATAGAGTAGAATAACAATTTCTTTATTAGTGGTATATCTTTATACCTACATTGACCAATGTCCAAATAAGGTTATTCCGTAAAAGTGATTCTAAAAAAGTACTCAACCTCATTTCTGATATTATAGTTAATGAATTTAAGTTTAGACTTGAATTCAACGGTTTGGATTCTGATCTCATTGGCATAGAAGGACATTATAACAAATCTGATGGGGGATGCTTTTGGGTTGCAGAAGAAACCATCGACAAGCAAATCATAAGCACCACTGGAATAAGAAATTTGAAGCAATATGCATCTACTTGTGAATTAAAGCGAATGTATGTAGTAAAAGAGTATAGGCGTTTAGGAATAGGTCAAAAGTTGCTTGATACCGCAGTAGACTTTGCTAAAAGAATTGGCTATTCAAGGATCCTTTTGGATAGTTCAAAATATTTAGAGGCAGCACGGACGCTGTATTTAAAGAATGGCTTTGTAGATATTGCCAGGTATAATATTTATATATATGTATATATATATTGATTCATTGCTTGAACAAACTTTCTAATCCACTCCTTACTTTACATCCCTTAAAACACAGATGGCTAAAGAGTGAACATCTAAGTAATCAAATTACGGATTAACTTCTTAAAAGCAGATAAGGCAGAAAAAGTATCAAACTTCTTTTGGTATTGTTAATTTATATTAGATACCTTTGAAATCCCCGTGGAAGTTTTTCTTCAATGAGTGTATGTATGTCTCTTTAAGAATTATTTAGTCTGTGTAAGATAATGTGTATAGAGATTAAATATTCACTATTTCTTCTACCTGTGAGATAACTATGACTCTTCCTGCACCCTTTTGGCTTGTTATTGTTGACGCTCTTATAATATCCAGTATCTCTTTGACATGATTTTCTTCTACTATAGTTACCAGTGTACGCCTTTCTTAATATGGCATCTAGTAGTACCTGCTACTCCTCTGCCATAACTGAGTTTATATTTCTTACCCTTACCCTTTGATTCATAGAATGTTGCTTGTATGCCGATAGCGTCTAAAGCTGATAATGTTGAATCTGTTTTTTCAGTTGTTATAAATGCCTCTATTTTCTTCATAGTTATAGAAGCATCATTCTTAATCTTTTATATCCTAATCTAACATTTAAAAATTTTGCTTCTACAATTATTATAATGGTATTGCTTTAGACTGTTATACATTGAGATAATGTCTAGGTCATAATGTCATTAGTGAATAAATATATAGATATCTTAGAAATCATTATTTTAAATTTTAAATAACAATTTCAATGCTACTAATGCGCTTTTCTCTTTATCTTTTATTTCTAGCATCAGGTCAAAGTCTAATCTTTGTGTTTCCATTATAAACTTACAGAATAACAAAGGGTCAAGTGTAGGTGCATGTTTTCCTTTTCTTTCTCCCTTACTTTGACTACTGTAATCAAGCATAGGTAAGCCGTCTTTTACTTTCCATGTTGAACTTGCTTTTTTAATTGCTTGAATTATTGATTCTTTACTGTTGTTAAAGCATTCATGATGAAAGTTATCAAAAATAATTGGAATAGCCGTTTGTTGATGGATCTCCAAGCAATCTTTTAAATTAAATAAATGGTCATCATTTTCTATAGCGATCCTCTTCTTTATGGCTTCACTTAAAGTGGAATAACATTCAATGAACTTTTTTATAGCCCTAGGCTTATCTCCATAAACTCCGCCTACATGGATCTGGACTTTGGCAGTTTGGTCTAGATCCATCGCATCTAAAATATTACAGTGATATTTTAATTCATTGATACTATTATGAGTCACTTTTTCATTAGAAGAGTTAAGAATGACAAATTGATCAGGATGCATGGATATTCTGATATTATTTGCTTTGATATATTCGCCTAGATGTTTAAATTCTGATTTAAAATGATCTATCCAGTTGAATTTACATATTGGATGAGAAGCAAATGGAACAAGATCAGAACTAATTCTAAAAAATAGCAAGCGATTTTCTACATTAAATTTTAGAATCTTTTCAAGATGCGCTAAGTTGTCCCTTACAGTTTGAATTAATCTCATTTCAGAATAAGAAGCCAGCCTAAAAGTAGATGAGTGATGACGTTGAATACTTGTATTTATACACGGGTAGCCTATCTTCACGTTAAATTGCCTGTCTGATATGATGAGCTGTATTTGTTTATAAATAAAAGGTACAGGCGGATATAGATGTGATGTTCAATAAGTAGATACAGAGTATAGAGGGTCTTTCAACTCTTTATGGTACAATTAAATGATTATTAAATGATTATGATTTTAATCTGTTTTCCTATTAATGAAAGCACTTGGCACACAAATGATAAATTAATCTATATCAAATCGAATTGTCTTCTTCTAGATTTTCTTTAACCTCAATTTCGACATATCCCTAAGTCCCTATCATTTTATTGAAGTTATGTGATCGGATAGTTATATGAATATAGATAAAAGAAGAATATGATTCGGCTAATTCTTTGTGTTCGTGATACTTTGTTGTTTCTTTTTCCTTTGAAAGAAAATTAGACTAACTATTGTTGTAATAACAATTGCAATTACAATTACTGTAATAATAGCTAACGGCAATGAATCATTGTTCCAAGATTCTGGTACATCAATAAAATAGATAAAGTTAAGAATTTGGTTACTATAAGCCATATCATTTACATCGATAAATACTATGTATCTTCCTGGTTCTGGAAATATATAGTTATAATTGTAATGACCATATGGTACCAATATCTGACGGGTCTTTTCTAACTCTATGTTATCTTTGAATATTTTTATGACAATAGGGACATCAATTAGATCATCTCCATTAACACTGCCAAATCTCAATAAAATCCTGTTGTTCTGTCCTATGACAGGACTTTTTGGATCTGTTACCATCTCTACTTCATAGTTACCAATTCTTTGCTTCAAAGCGCTTTTAAGAGAATCTGCATATACTTGGTGTGACGGGTTTATTATTATTGCAGCAGTAATAATGCAAACAAAAGTAATCAATAAAACAATAGGGGATGGCATATAAGCAAACTTTATTACTGCTATTCTTCCTTTAAATCTAACTAACTTACGAAGTAATTGGATAGACTTTTTGGTTGCTTTATTTTTTCCTTTACATATTATTCTTTACTTGTCACTGCTTTGTCAATCAGCTTTATTATAATGTTCTTCTATGCCAATGAGAGCAGAATTATCATCTTAAAATCACAGATGGGCTTTAACATGTAATATTGAATGTCTCACCTCCATTTTAGTAAGATATTCGTTGGTTCTATTCCGAAATTACTTAAATTGGATTTTATTTCTATATGCTGTATGTTAATATACTGTTTAAGATAGGAGGTGTAATCCGCAGCATGTTAATAAAGACCCGTTTATAATGACAACTTCAATAAAAAAAAGATAGATTCATCCTCCTATCGAGAACAGATAATTGCTCTTGATACGAAGGGTACCTATCTCTATTTATGCAATTATTTATCTCTTTCTTGGGAGACGAGTAATTTATATGTTATGACTATAAAGATACAATATTTATTTTGAAATCTTATAAATGAGAAATATCTGATATGTCTAAGACCTAATTATGCTAAATCTAAATATTATGCTAAACTTCAAAGTTGTTATAATATATAGAAATTACTCAATTATATATTGAACCAAATGAGAATTGTTTGCAAATTAATAATAGTCAAGCCGAAAATAGGAAATATACACAATAAGAAATGTACACAATCAGATATTTCATGCCTGATTGTTTATTTTATTATTTTTTTTCTATATGTCACTAGAGAGGCTGGAGATTCTTCCTCAACTTTTTTGTAATATGTATATGCTTTTCATTCCAGTGCTTGATAAAATCACCAATTAGTGGCTGATAATTACTTAGATGGCTATAATTCTTTTTAGCAAGACTGCCAAATTTGCGTCCGTATATTACACAGGTCCAACATCCAACAAATGGAATCAAAGGAGCTATATAGTAACCTGCATGTCTTCCAGTAAATCCCCATGCTTCACCAACCATACAATATTTAGAGTCATTACGCATTGTTACTCTATCCTTTTCGTTTAATCCCGACTTCAGCTTTATAGCTAAAGTGTAATAATTATAAATTCGAATCAAAGTATTAATGCAACTAATATACAACAACTATTATAAATTTGCAAGGCAATAGTAGCCTGCACTTAATATATTATAAGCTATTCAGACAATAACACAAAGAGAATCACAGGTTATCTCATTTTCAAAATGTCCAGTAAATAAAGACCTATACAGATTGAATTGCAAAAAACGCTGGTAAAACAAACAGTTTACTCAAGTTATAAAACAAGCAACGGCACATAGGCAGAGGTTTAACTGGAGCAAAAGCATTAGTACGATAACACTCTAAGCAGTAGTTCTTAACGAAATTTTAGTAATGAACTAGCAATCGAACGAGATTCACAACAGCCACCAAAGAAGCTCTACTCGATAAGCTTAGATCCACAGATATTTTCAACCATATTAAGTCGATAAGGCAGATTGCTAAGATTAGGGGTTCAGTATACTGTAAAAGTTATTCATGATCAAGTATCAGCGATCCCAAAGGATGCAAATCAAATCTAATTGTATAGTATATCAATGAATCGCGACAATATGTTTATAGTACATATATATCAATTCTCTCGACGGAGATTTCTACTTGTTGAGACAGCACCTCAACTAGCAATAAATAAATTCACTGGGGGCAGTGCAAAAAAATAGGCCATATTACAGAGCGATTATCTCTTCGAACTGGTACTGGCTCAAGTAAAATAAAAGAGATAAAAGAGTATAATTCAAGATTTAAACTCATGACTACTTTTATCAAAGTAGGAGACACATGATAAATTATAGATATTATTATACCACAAAGATCACAAACCTTAAAGTCAACTTTCTGAATCATTGAACAGTCTTGTTGTGCCTGAAGCATAGGCTAACTTTGAGATCGTCAACATAGCCATAGAGAAATTAGCAAGGTGTAGTTAAGGGAGAAGCCCAAAGATAGTATTAGCGACAGCGGTGGCTCAATGTCGTCATCACTGAAAGCTTCCAAACATCGGCACTAGAACAAGAAAGGAAGGCAGAAGAATAACCTATGCCAAGAAATTTATCAACACTATCAAAGCAGAAACTATGATTAAGGCTCAAGAAAATGATGAAGACTTGACAAGCAGAGACTCAAGACAAGAATATGAATTTAGGTGAGTCACGATTGAAAAAAAAGATTTCAGATGATAGTGGTAATGGAGTATTAATAATGAGATGGCAATCCAGAAGAGATGAGATGATCGTAGATAGCAACTACATTGTCTAAAGCAGATATTACTAACCATATGATGGACATAAAATATCTAGAGCAGATCTGGTGGAGGAGACAATCGTGGAGATGATCTTACCGAGCGGCGGAGGCGGACATATTAGAATAAGCCTAATTTAATGGCAAATATAAAAATAGCAAGAAATCATAACTAGAATATCTTACTTTATGAGCGACAGATTCTCTTTAGTATAATTTATCAATCTAACTATATCCGATGTTATCCAAATGTGTGTAATGTCAGATATATTAAGAGAAGATGAAGTAAGGGAGGTAGTCAATAAAGGCCAAGAAGGTAAAAAGAGAGCAGGAAACAAAATTGTCAATTCAGACAGAAATATAACCGCCGAATATCAAAAAGAAACAAGCAAGGAGAAAATATTGGAATAAACTTTCTAAATAAAGAGGTATGTATGTGTGTATATATATATACGTGTATAGATAAATAGAGATATCTATATTAGCTATTCTATTAATTTTCGTATTTAATTATTAGCGGGTAGTGTGGAGATCAGTTTGATGAAATAACGTTCGATATGATCAAATTAGTCTTATTATAGCAAATCCAATTATAAATCCTAAAACAGCACCAAATGTTGGCAGCCATTTTCTTTCCTTATGAGCCTTTGGTATCATATCATAATGCAACATATAGAATATACCTCCTGCCGATAAAGCAAGTGTTAATCCAATAACATATGTCATTCCTTGTAAATAGAATAAACCAACTAAACCAAGAATAATTGGAATTATTGATACTATTCCTATAGCAATGAGCGCTTTTTTGCTGTTACTAAATGCTGTCTTTCCAGATCTCATTTCACGATAAGATGCAATACCTTCAGGGACATTCTGGATTCCAATCAAGATAGCAATGGCGAGACCAGGACCTGCCGCAATCGAAGCACCAATGGCAAGTGATTCAGGAATTGAATCTAATCCAATTCCTAGAAGGATACCAGCTCCACCACCTCGGCGCTCTGCAATTACGTCTGCTATAGTAAATATTATTGAACCACCTATAAAAGACAATAATGTCAATGTGATTCCAATGATCTTTTCAGCTTCAACGACCATTTCAAAGATGGCGGCAGAGATAAGGATTCCTGCACCAAATGCAGTTAAAAATAATATTTGTTGATCACCGAATTTTTTATACTTTGAAATCAAAGCACCAAGAAATGATGTTCCACCAGCAAAAGAGAGTAAAGCGATTACTCTAAGAATATCTAGAACTTCAAGAGACATATATTGGTTCAAGGAATTGTATTTAATAACTATTGCAGTTACGCTTTATGATGCTAATTTAAAGCATATAATTTAAAGCATATATAATAACAATCATAACCAAGATTGCTTCTTTTGAAATTATAAAAAGAATGATGGATAGTTTCAAAGATTCAAATTTTACTATTTTATGAACATATTTGGAGTCATATCTAAGACAACCTTCATTTCTTTGCATAATTGTGAAATTTGCTATTATAACTGCAGAAGGTAAAGAGCGATAGCAAGAGCAATTCACACAATACTAGTGAGCTCTCCTAGTTGGGAAATTAGTGGAGATGTGGATACTACAATAGCAACTAACTATAACTCAAAGCAATAACGTAGACAATCAATCACGCAATCTGTGCTTTTGAACATCTATTGTGTAATAGTCGTTGCCAGTGTATTAATTACAATAAACATTAGAGAGTATACACATTCTTGTTTATATTCTGCTATACAAGATGTTCTGAATTGGAGATAGTTTCATGAAAGTTTTTCTTAGAATACATACATCTTGTATAATGCAGTTAATCGTTATCGTCTCTTAAACATGATAATATTTATGATCAGTCTAGAAATTAGATTTAGATCATTTTCGATTTAAATCGAGTTTAACTTTAGAGAATGGGCAGCGCTCTTTGGAATACCATTGGGAAAAAGTAGAAGCCATGATAAAATATCTCATAGGGTATATTCAAATATCTCATAAATTTTATATAGTCAATCAAATTGAAATCAAGTTATTGAGTGTAATTAAATTAAACCTGTAAATGATCCGATGCTAGAATCAGAATATCTGGTATGTTCTAATAAATATATAAAATCAAGTTCTAAAGACTTGGCATTTAACTCTTCAATATGATCCTGCTCCGGCAATTCTATTGTTTAACTCATTAACTTATGATTTTGTTCCTTTATGTATTTCTTGTAATTTTGGTAAATTTCACTACTAACTATTAGGCTGTAGTCGAGACAAATCAATCACTCAGCTTGAAGCAACTATGCCGATATATGTCATATTCTTCGGTGTAATAAGAAACGTATTGGTTATCTAACTTTATCTATTGTCAAAAGGATAAAATATGTAAATATATTTGGCATCTACTATTTTCTTTGTATCTCTATTTGAAATTCGAGGGAGAGTGAGGTATACAATACAATAACGTGGATATGTGGTTCAGATCAATCAAAAAGACATGATGCTTAGTCTGCATTGGTTAATTTCCATTTCTTATCTATACAATATAAAAGTTCAAACAAATAAAAAACTCAAACCTATTATAATAGTTTCTGTATAAATAAATATAGAAGAAACTGTCATATGAGCGAATTTGCATTTTTCCGGTTCGTTAGCTATAATATGCTGACGAAAGAAGAAAAGGAACATAAAAACGAAATCATAGAACTAACTGAGCAAGTACTGGAGGCAAAGGGCATTGAGTGTGATTCTAGAATAGCAAAAATATCTGAAGAACAACTAAAAGAAATACTTGAGGAAGTAAGACAACGAAGAAAGAGGAAAAGATCAAATTCATTAGAATCAGATCAAAATATTGAAGAAGGTACATTGGTTCAATAGCCAAAAGTAATAGTGACTCTATTATTTCTACTTCCGCTACTTCTACCTATAATGCTATTCCATACTTGATCGCTATTATTGGTATTCGTATGAATATCTTTAGGATAGGATTATTAGCTCTGCGAATAGGACAAATAAATAATATTGTATTCTAAATAACTGGTAATGTCATTATTGCACACCTAGCATCCCAATAATACACTATAATAACATTATATTTTGCCAGCAGTAGATCTCTTCAATCTAAGGAATAATCGTTTATGGAATAAGACTGCTTGACCTTGGCGAATTAGTAAGGTTATTTTTCTTAATGTAAGTATCTATATTTGGATCAGAGCAGAAGATAAATTCTGAATGGTTTAATGTCAAACCACTTTTATTCATAGCAGAATAATATTCACACTGCCCTTTGTAATATAGCATAGAATGATCACATGATTCTCGTCCTATATCTGACATTATATTACGGAATGTCAAACAGTTGTTAATAAGATCGGAATTGGTATTACTACCAACATCTATTGATAATGTAATATTTTCTTGTCCATATACAATCCCGCTGACAAGAGTAAAGCCTAAAAAAATTGCTAATAATGCAATTTTCCCTGTCTTAGCTCTCGCACATACTAGATATCTCGAATTCTCATGTCTCATTGTATTATCTTATCATATTCCTTTATTTAATATACTGAGAACATTCGGTTCTTACTCCTAAAGTTAATTATAGGCGATAAGTAAAAGGTATTATAATCCCATTACATCTGCTATTGTTATTTTTTGGTATGAAATGCTTTTCCAATCAAAGGAAAAACATATACAGATTAAAAAATTCAAAAAATTAAAAAAACACAAAGAGATTGTTATTATAACATTAGCCCATTATGAATAAATAGAACTATCAATGGAATAAGATATTGCATTTATTATAATGCCATGTATAATGTTCTTAAAGTAATTGACTTTAACAATAAGCTGTATAGGCATATGATCATCAGCAGTAATAGGATTGGACTATTTCTTTCCATCACTGCATACTTAAAGTTGTGAATACCATAGTAAGCAAATATGGCCAATAATTCAGAAGTTATGCTTGAGGAAATGAACTCACTGCAAGTTAGAAATAGGGTAAATAGGAAAACTGTAGCCATACTAGTTTTTGGTGCCTGTGAAAATCATGGAGACCATATGCCATTTGGGTCAGATTTCATTCTGGTTAAAAATGGAATAAGTAGGATTCTTATCATTAATGGACATGATGGAAATATCCCAGCAGTAGAATTAGCTGCTAGAATTACAAAGGATAGATGTCCAGAAGTGATAATAAGTTGTCTGGAAGCCTGGTGGGTACTAGTTGGTGAAATTACAAAAGGTCTCTTCGAGACATGGAATGGACTTGGACATGGTGGGGAAGCCGAAACATCGGCGATGCTTGCTGTCCGTCCTGACTTAGTGGATATGAATAATGCACCGAAAGAAATAATTCCAAATTTACCCAACAATATAAGAATTTACTTTAAGTTTAATGAGCTAACAAATACGGGAGCAACAGGTGCTCCCATGAAGGCTAGTATTCAGAAAGGACAGAGCGCTTTAAATGCTCTCGAAGATGTTTTGCTTTCATATATAAATAAAATGGAAAAATATGAATGGAAATACGGATTATCTTTAAATGAGATAAACGATCTCTAAAGTGAAAAAGACTATTAGAAGTGTGAGATAATAGATGATAATAACACGATCCTTTTAATCTAAATAATGAATCGTAATGGGAATAGAGTTAATTGTATATATAAAAAAAGACTTTTCTATCCAGTTAACTAGAAGTTCATAAACGACAGATATGATAGTATGATAAATACAAGTATAAAATTAATAAATTTTAAAAAGAAATAGATAATTCTTAACTATAATTTGCACTAGTAACTATATATTTGAAATCAATATGATGGTGATTCAATGCTTGTGTTTTTATCATATCTTAACTTTAATCCTATTAGAATAACATTCAGAATGAATCCGCTTACGTTTGTACCGATTATTATGAGGTCACTTCTTATAATACCATATATTATCCACAAAAACATTCCAGTTGCTATCAGTCCCATGAGATAAATTGAGACATCGATCATCCTCTTTGTCTTAAATGCCTTGAGCAGTTGTGGAATGAATGATGATAATACCAATACTCCAGCAACAATACCTATGGTGTCAGCTAAGGCAACATAATTTTCTGACATAAATTAAGAGCCCAATTTTCTTTGATATAAAGCAACTAGAATCTGTCTATTAGTGCTCACTAATAGGTTACATCATAATTATTTTGACTTTTTCAAATCATAATATTGGAAAAGTATCCTAAAAAAAGAGATCTTTGTCTTAGTTTACTATATATATGTATATATATATATATATATAGAGAATTATATTTTCAGCATGGAATTAAATTCAAAAACATAATAAGCCAAAGAAGAATAAGATATCTTATTTCAAAAGATAAGGAGAAGAGTTTGTTAGAATTTGTTATCGATATTTGTCATTGATGACAATGAACATATGCTAAATAAAAGTATGAAATAATAATATAATGCATGACTATGGATCTTGCAGTTGAACACCTGCAAGAAAAGACTATATTAATAATAATCCTTGGAATTCGTTATATTCATCATATCTAGTAATTAGAATCAAAAACATATTATGTGTAAGAGAAAAGTTTCTGTAAACATTAGCTAGAAGAGTATGTGCGAAGCAGACCTAGATATCCACACATATAATAATAGATACCTACATAGAGATGTGACAGTATATGCTATGCATATATGTTGTAATACTGAATATAATAACGCATTATTTACAATTCCTCATATAAGAGAGAAAGAGAGAGAATTCTATGCGGAGAGGAGAGATGTAGCAAACTAGTAGAACACAATTGAATGATAGATATATATAACAAAGCTAGTGAATTTGCAAGCAAAAACGAGAAAAAGCTCATAAAAAAACAAAATTATAAATTCTAGTGTTATTTAGTGTTGCTACATAATGAACTTGTTCATGAACATTTCATGAACATTTCATGAACTTTCACATCACCCTTTTTTTGTCGAGTTATAAAACCGAGTAATCTATAATCCAATACCAAGAGTATAGCTAACCAAAGAGTTACCAATAATAGAAACATCAACTCAAATATTATTGTTAAATATAAAGTTATATATCAAGAAGTTATAATATTATTATAGAAGAATAAAAGATATATTTACATATAATATATAATAAATACTTTATTTAATAATAAAATGTCTACAATAATAAATTAGAGTTATATTTGAATAGTGACTATATAGTGTAACTGTGAATATCCATGACTATAGAATTGTTGTACTCAGGGCTAAGATATGTTGTAAATCCTAGCTATATCAAACATTTTAACGTAATTGTTCAGTTAGGTAGTTATTTAACTATAAAGCAATATATTCAGAGGTTTAGGACTTGACTCTCCAGAAGCATAAGACAAAGGTTAGAGAACTAGACAAGAAGCGATGGATGGTAAGGTTCTTTATACTCGCTGCCGTTGCTGTCGTTTTGGTTGTTAAAATTTACTTATTGTTAACTATAATGGATAGATTATTGGGGATCTACAGCTTTCTCACAACTTTTATCTTGTTTAATATATTGACATTAGCTTGGCTAAGATATAGAGATCCTTATCATAAAGCAAAAGACGTTGACCTTTCAAATGTTAAACAGCCCCTTATTTCAATTGTAGTACCAGTAAAAAATGAAGGAGATAACATCAGAAACTGCGTTATGTCTTGCGTTAATCAATCATATAAAAATAAAGAAGTCATAATAGTAGACGATGCTAGTACCGACACTACACCTAAAATTCTAGATCAAATCCGAGCAGAAGTGGGATCAGAGAATATTCGTATCCTTCACTTATCTAAAAGTGTCGGTAAAAAAAGAGCAATTGAAGCAGCAAGTGAGATCGCGAAAGGAGAAATTTACGCTTTTATGGATAGTGACTGTGATATGGCAGGTGATGCCGTTGAAAAAGCAGCAAAGATCTTTATGTCAGATAGGCTACTTGGAGCCTTGACAGCGCAGGGAAAAGTTAGAGGTGCGCATACGGGTAATATACTACTAAAAATGCAACAAGTATACATTGATGGATCGTATAGAGTAATAAAGGGAGCCGAAAGCTCATTTAATTCACTTACTTGCTGCTCAGGATCTCTGAGTTTCTATAAAAGAGCAGCTGTACAGGATTTTATCCACGAGTGGGCCCACGACCGCTTTTTAGGTGTAAACTTTAAATTCTGTACTGATAGACGTATGACTGCACGTGTGCTTGGATCAAAGGTTGTTTTAAATGAAAATAATTTACATAAGGAAGAGGAGTCTCATCGAAAGATTCCAATACTACAAACTGGAAATGATGATCTAGTTATGATGAAATCGTCTTCAGATGCAGATATGGATGATAACGATACTTCCAAACCCTATTGGAAAGTGTTATTTAGTTCAAGTATTAGAGTAAGCATAGGAGTGCCTGACACTATTTCAGCACTTGTAAAACAACAGATAAGATGGAAAAAGAGTTTCATCAGAAGTCTATCTTCAACAGGCAGAATATACTGGAAACGTCCATTTTATGCGGCGATGTTGTATTACGTACAGACTGGCATGAAATTTATCCGTCCATTTATTCTACTGCACGCAGTAGTCATGCTGCCACTTGCAGGGGATATTTTATCACCTGTACTTTGGTTGTCAGGAATAATGTTTACAGGAATGATTTATGGAGTAGACTTCAGATTACGTAATCCTGGCGATAAATTGTGGTTATATCGTCCACTATTTACCTTCCTTACAACATTTGTATATACTTGGTTGCTTATTTGGGCTGGAATTACAATTAGAAAACAATCATGGAGATAGACACGCATCATGCTAATAGGGCTTATCTGAGCATACAAAATTCTAGAAAGTGTAATATTAAGAGCGTCACAGTAGGTATTTAGGAACAATAAACCAACTTCAAAAGAGAGAAAAAATAAGATAGTGCATAGAAGTATGCTTGAGAATAGATTAATTACTATATAGTCAATAGAACACTCAAATACGAAATATCAGTCTAAAGAAAAATACCTTTTATCCTTCCTAAATTTTTTTTGTTTAAAGTAGTAGTATTCATGGATTAAGAAGTATACTATTCCCAATAGCCCTGATTAAATATTGTAAATGGAAACCGTGCAATAGAGTTTTTGTCTGTAATAGTTGTCATATCGACAGGGAGATAAAACAAAAACAATTAGGGAGGATGATTTGCAAAGTTTGAGGTTCTGAAAAGGAGATCAAGAATCTGGATTATTCGTTTCTTGCAATCGGAAATGAAGTCATAATACTATTTGATTACAAGGGGAGTCATACATGATGTTATATACATATACAAATACACATATTTCAGTGAGCGGTATTATGTCAGTATTAAAGAGTGTCTCTCTGCCCTCTATATTTTCTATTATGATTTACTATATTCAAACTATCTCCGATAAAAGTTAAGATATTATTTTTTGTATTGATAATAATTTTATGAAATTAGTCAAATCAACAGAAGAAATAAGTATATCGTACTACCTTTCTTCATTATATGTATAGGTAAGAGTAAATTTATGACCATAAATACTGCCATCGCATAGTCATTTAGCATCAAATAAATTATCTAAGTAAAATTGCATATATCTAGGAAGTATAAGAAAAAGAAGCAAATGATCAATTCTCGTATATAAAGGCGCCCGCATTAGTAATAGATAATTAGTAAGTATAAAAAGATAACTTAATAAGGACAAAATGAATAATTGTTTTGATTTTAGAAATAAATGCAAAATTCAAATGATGAGCCCAATGTTAAATCTTTAAAATTGAGAGGCAGAAGAGCTGTGGATATCGAACACAGGAACAAGGTTAAAGAAGACGAAATAAGAATAAACATTAAAATATCAAATATATATAGCGTAGACTTGGAAGAAGCAAAAGATATTCATATAAATTACCACTTAGATAGAATACTATTCTTCCTGATGGAAAGAGCAAAAAAGAATGGAATGACAGATTCTATGTTTGTTGATAGGGTAAAAAACTTAGATATTTATGAACATGCTTCTATGGTTGCGCAGGGAGAATTGATAGAAATGGCCGCAGTAGATGTACTGTACAAAGAATTATGTGAGGCAGAAAGTAAAGGAAGTAGAGAAGATAGATACATTAACTTCTATGGGTGACCACTTTTTATCTACTCATTGCAAAATGTACATAACGATTCAATTCGCTTCTGACTTGTCATCATAAGAAAAGGAAAAGCCTCAGGATATATAATGTAGTAAGATATGCAAAGGTTGCCTACGCAAATTTGCAGAGAGGCACAAGCGCAGGTTCTATGTATTAAAAAGAAATAATCATCTTTAATCAACAATAAGTAACTGATGGATTCTCCAAATATGGCAGATACATTAACAGGATGTGTCGATGTGTGGACCATGAGAGTGAATGGTTGCTATCAATTTAATATCAATTTAATGCATATGAATTTCTTTCCACGCTATAACCCTTTTTTTGTTTGAACATAACACACCCCATTAGTTTATGTTAGAAATAGATAGAATGTAACAAAATTATGGTCATCTTCTTATTTTTCTTTGATTAAAGATTTAGGAGGTCGTTAATGTCGGCTAATACATGCCTGCCTTTGAACTGCTTCCTTCAAAGTTTGGTTAACTATGGGAAGTATTCGTGGATCATTTATTTTAGGTATTATGTAGTCTTCTTTTAGATGAGCATCTGTGACTAGTGCTGCAATTGCTTTTGCAACTGCTACGAGCATATCTTCCTGTATAGTTTTGGCTCTTAGGTCTAACAAAGCTCTAAGAATAGAAGGGAATACTAAAGCATTGTTAACCTGATTAGGAAAATCTGATCTGCCTGTAGCGACAATCCTGGCTCCGGCGTTCAGTGCATTAGCTGGAAGCATTTCTGGATCGGGGTTGCTTAATGCAAATACTACAGCATCAGGATTCATTGATTTCACCATTTTGTCATTTAATAAATCTGCCTTTCCAGATACGCCTATGAATACGTCAGCCTCTCTAATTACATCAGTAAGTGTCCCACGCAATTTTTTGGAATTAGTTTTTTTTGCGATTTCTTTTTTGTATGAATTATCTAAACTTTCATTTCTCCCTTCATAAATAGCTCCTTTGCTATCGGTCACAATGATATCTCTGCAGCCTGCCTCATACAGAATTCTATATATCCCATAGCCGGCTGAACCTGCTCCGGAGATCACTATCTTTATTTCCATTAACTTTTTGTCTAATAGTCTCAAGGCATTTATCAATGCCGAAAAAGTGATTACTGCTGTTCCGTGTTGATCATCGTGAAAAACAGGTATTGAAAGTTCATTTTTAAGCCGCTCTATAATATCCAAGACTTTTGGTGATTCGATGTCTTCTATATTTACGGCTCCAAAAACTGGCTCAATAGCTTTAACAAAGCTGATTATTTCTTCTTTGTCTCTAGCTGATATGCAAAGAGGAAAAGCGTTAATACCGCCTAATACCTTGAATAAAACAGATTTTCCTTCCATAACAGGTAATGCACTTTCCGGTCCAATGTTACCTAGGCCAAGTACTCTAGTTCCATCGCAAATAATGGCCACATTGTTCCATTTTGAGGTATAATCATAAACAAGCTCTTTATTTTTACTTATTTCTCTAGCTATATAAGCCACTCCTGGAGTGTAAATTAAGCCAAGCGTACTTTTTTCTTCAACCGTATTATCCAGAGTAATTCTACTCTGTATTTCTATTTTTCCTCTGACCATACGATGAAGATTAATTGCATCATCTTTTAAAGTCAAACAAGTAACTTGTTAAATTCATATATATAAAACTAGCAAATATAACTATTGAAATCTTTATTCGCTAGTAATTTATTATTGTAAATCATTTCAAAGGATAGTATATCAGCATTCAAAGCGATTCTTTTAATCCTGTTACATCATTATGATATAGTCATTACAAAGATAATATTTTTCTATGCCAAACAGCTCAAAGTCGTTAAGAAAGTAAAGATTACTTTGACATTTAGCAGATTAAAGTTAGAAAACAATAATAGTGGATTTAGGTTGTTTGTAATCTTCTGTCGACACCATTAGATGGCAATGGAAATATAGAGTTGTATCTAATGAAGATATATTCATCGACTGGACAAGACAATAAGAAGAATATAACTGGAGACGAAAGCGTTTGACAATAGACCCGCAATTAAGATGAATTTTGTGAAAGTTATATGAATGTTATTAGTAGATGAACTAATTGATAAAGTACTTGTCTAACTTTGATTATCTTGAAGTTAAGCTTCCTCTGTGGATTTTATCCTATGCTAGCTTATGAATTTCTAAAAGTAATATCTGGAATGTCTCTTACCATATTAAAATTAACTAGTATCTTATGGTTCAGCAATATCTTTTTCATAATTGATTTTTAATTCTTAATGCTATCTACCCAATATTACCAACAAAAGAAAGATATGTTATTTATTATAATAGAAGTAAATAAGATCCTTATGATAATGAAAAATCTTCGTTATCTCATAGAATATAGAATAAAAAAAGTGTGAGTCATATCAAATTAATAATTCTAGAACATAGTTGGAGAGGATTTTAGAATATAACAGTAAGACTGAATGTATTGTTATTGCTACTCCTAATCCGATCAACGGTATTGATTGAAATATCAAAATTATTCCTATGGTTGTTATAGCAATTATACTGGCTAAGATAGTAGAAGCATAAAAATATTGCAGTAAAAATCCCATTTCGAAATAGTTATTTGTTATCCTTATCGCTGCATTAGTGTTAATATTTCCATAGACAGGATTGAGAGGTCTATTGTAGGTAATTCCACATCTCAATAACAATGAATGGTAAACTATTCTTATGAAAGTTTTCTCTGGTTTTTATATTGCATTAAAATAAATGAGTCTATGAATCAACGTACAACTTATATTTTGGTTATAGAGTCTCACTTTTTATGGCTAAGGGAGCTAAACGAGGTGGTAGGGTAAGGGATAAATGGCGAGATAAGCAGTGGGTGGTAGTTAATGCTCCAGTAGCATTCGGGGGGAGCCCTCTGAGCTATGTCCCAATTACTGATATTGCTAATTCCAAGGGACGTGTAATTGAAAATACGATGTTTGATATATTAAAACAAGATCCCACACAGCATCAGACAAAAATCTTTGTCCAGATAGACGACATTAGAGATGGTAACGCTAGTACTATCTTTAAGGGACATGAATACGCAAAAGAATTTCTCAGAAGTCTCGTTAGAAGGGGAAGCTCAATGATCAACTATGTGCACGATTTTAGAACAATCGACGGTTATACTTTTCGAGTTTCAGTAATTGCGTTTAGTCAAAGAAGGCTAAATTCTTCAAAAAAACATGAAATTAGAATGATAGCACATAGAATACTCTCAGATAAAATTCCAAAATTGACTGTTGACCAGTTTGTGCAGGAAGCTACTATGGGAAAGATGGGTGCTGATCTTCTTGCAGAAGCAAAGAAAATTGCATCGCTACGACACATAGGTATTAAAAAAACAAAATTGATATCAACGTCAGAATCTAGAGCTATTCAGGAAGCAAAGGCAATTGAATCAACAACAACAACGACATCATCATCCGAAGCTTCGAATACTGATGAATCTGGTGAGGAAGTAGAGGACTATAAGCAGACGACAGAATCGACGCAATAACTTTTAAATCAATATTTGTCTAAGTCTTAGACTATTGGTATTAGTTTATGACTTCAGAAGATAACATTAGATTTTCTACTGCAGAAATTAGTATCATTATACATGCTACAGAAAATCAAGATAAGATTTTGCAATCCATTAACGATGTACTCTATATATCGCCTGATAGATTTTCCTCCACTTCTTCTGAAGGTCATTGGGGAAATAAAATTTTATTACTCTCTGCTGTTATAGGAAGTAATGAGGCTAACTCTCTTATAGCGACAATTTTATCTAGATTAAATAAAATTGACAGGCATTCTCTTTCAGATTTTTTTGATAATTATATTGATGAAAAAGGAAATCTATACATTCGTTTAGATAAACAGAGAATCTGTCAGGGAAGAACATCTCTTTCTGATAATGATTCTATTAGAATTCGATTGCGACCGGTGAGAAGATATAGGCCTACCAAAACATTAGAAGATTATAGGAGGCTTTTGACTTCAAGCGAATAGATCTTTGTATAAATTTTAAAGAGTATAAAAAAATTGCCCAAATGGCTCAAATCTCTGAAATTGATGTTGTAGGAATCGATTATGCTGGTATAGTATCAATAGATAATATTATTTATCGAATAAACAGAAAGCCAGCTGAATTAACGAGTTATCCGTATCTAGTTGTTTGCAAAAAAATTGAAGAGATTTCAATTTCTAGTACAGATATTTTGGTAGTTGAAGATTTTAAGAGAATAGAAGACAATCTAAAAAGGATAGCGAGAAAGAGGATTGGACTGGAAATTACTATATCCCGTGCTCGCAAACAGAATGGACCCAACATTGGAAAATGGTTTAACCAAATACGAAATCTGTACAAATTTTGCAAATTGAATGATTATCAATTTATTTTATCTAGTGGTGCAAATTCTGAGCTGGAAATGGTTTCGGGTCGCTCTTTCGACTCTATATTAAAGATTTGTGATATAAAACCAGAACAATATTGGCGCGATCTCGCAGAGTGGTTGGAAACAAAATATCAAAGGATGGTGTTTGTGAATGCTTAAGCGTAGGGCAAAACGTCGATATTTGGCAATATTGCATAGTGTAGATCCGTATGATAATATCAGAGATGAGCTTAGTATACTCGACTCGATCACAAAACGAAATTCTGAACTATTTGGTCATATTTCAACTGAATTATCTTCAATTAGATTGATTCGATCAGAACAAAAAAATATTATTATCATAAGCTGTCTTCTACAACATATTGATAATATCTTGCCAACAATAGCTTTAATCGATCCGCCACTTATTACGATTGTCATTTCAGGTACATTAAAGAAGCTGCGAAGACATATTCAAAAAATACTGGACAACGTATATCTATAAGTATTATTAACTATCTATGATAGACAAAGCGAATGGCGGTTCAGTAAGGGAATCTTAACAACTGTGGTATTCTCATCCTTCTTGGGAATGTCTTAATCCTGTTAATAGCAAAAATGTTCAAAGGCATTATATTATCGGACAAATTGCTAAGATGTTGATCTCAAATACACTTTAATGGTGGTTCTTATAGCTATATATGGGGATGAGGTAAGATTTCGCTGCTCCAGACTGAGTCAAAGCAATGAAGATCTCGCGACGAACCGACCCAAATTCTTTAAGAATAATTTATCATATCATTCGATGGTTTTCTAAATAGTATAAGTAAATGTAATATAATATGTTATCTTAATCATAGTATATTTAAAATGGAAATTATTTATGATCATCCTCTTTATAGACCACCTTCTGAGGCTAACTCTATGATATTTCAGGTTACATTAGGTTGCTCCTTTAACAAATGCTCCTTTTGTAACATGTATCGTACAAAGGAATATGTAGAAAGACCATTGGAAGAGATAAAAACAGAAATTGATCTAGCTGCAAATGCATATCCTGATACTCGAAGGGTGTTTCTTGCAGATGGAGACGCGCTAAACCTATCCACCAATAGATTGATTGAAATTCTGAAATATTTACGGAGCAAGTTTGCAAATATAGAAAGAATATCATGCTATGCAATGCCAAAGAATCTATTGCAGAAGAAGGATGATGAATTAGACAGACTTAGATCTGCTGGATTAGGGATGTTCTATGTAGGAGTTGAGACCGGAAATGATGTTCTTTTAAAGAAGGTGACAAAAGGCGCGACAAGCAAAGGAATTATTCAGAGCTGTCAACGGGCGAAAAGACACGGCTATATTTTATCCTGTATGATAATCCTAGGCATAGGTGGAAAAACCTATACTTATGAGCATATACTTGATACTGCTAGAGTAATAAATGAAATTGTCCCTGATTATCTAGGAGCATTAACATTACATCTTGAAGAGGAAATTTTTAATGAGTTTATGACCAAGTTTAACGAGCCATTTATCTCATTAGAGGACACGGAGATATTGGACGAACTTGAAAGATTAATATCAAATATCAATGTATCCACACCAGTAATATTTAGGGCTAATCATGCATCCAATATTTATTCATTGGGCGGTGCTTTCCCTCAAGATAAGGAAAATCTTCTCTCTTTAGTGGTGGGACTTAAGAACCATCCGGAAATGTTAAAACCCAAGATCCTGAGAAGGTTCTGACTTCTAATCTGTAATTGGAAACAGCTTGAAATATTCCTTCAATTATATTTTCCTCTCCATTTGTTAATTCTTGAGGCTTGGAATTTAAGAATTTGCCAGCAGCACCTCCATGGCCGCCGCCCCTGCCCTACTCCCTGAATTCATTTGCTATTTCAATACAATTCAGTTTGACAGATTCTTCATATGCAATCTTGCTAAAGGTGAAGTGAAAATATTTTTAGCACCTCCTCGCATTTCTTTATTAATTAAGGCTACTTACCTCAAAATTCATCGGTTTTTTTGACTTTAGTCGAGTTTTATTGTAGCATTGATACTTCCCAGCTTTAATCTGTTGAGGTATATTATCTCGTCATATGAATTGACCAATAGAAAGTTTGGCATTAACTAACAGGATATATTATTATTATTAGTACAATAATTATTATAATTTCAAAATACTAAATCTTGATTTTCTTCATGTCTCCCATGTATTTTCGAAGAGGATCTGGAATTTCAACCTCTCCATTTGAGGTCTGGTAGTTTTCCATAATACTCACCATAGTTCTCTCAGTCGCTACAAGCGTGCTATTTAGAGTATGAACTAATCTTGTTTCTTCATTTGTCTTGTCTTTAAATCTTATGCCTAGCCTACGAGCTTGGTAATCCGTACAGTTTGAACATGAAACTATTTCTCTATAAGCACTTTGTCCTGGCATCCATGCCTCTATATCATATGTTTTGGCTGAAATCTTGCCTAAGTCTGCTGAACATAAAAGAACTGTCCGGTAAGGAATGCCAATCTTATTATAAAATTCTTCAGTTATAGTTAACATCTTCTCATGTTCTTTCCGTGAATCTTCTGGACGAGAGTATATGAATTGTTCTACTTTTTCAAACTGATGCACTCTGAAAATTCCTTTCATATCTTTGCCATGAGCACCGGCTTCTTTTCTAAAACAAGGACTAATAGCCGCATATTTAATCGGTAGCTGCTTACCATTTAAAATTTCATTCATATGCATTGACGCCAGTGCATGCTCAGAAGTTCCAATCATATATAGGTCCTCTCCATTAATCTTGTAAATCACTTGTTCAAAATCTTCCAGTATTACAGACCCTTCAATAGCACTTCTTCTAATCATATATGGAGGCTGAGTGAGTATGTATCCTTTATCAGATAAAAAATCTAGTGCAAAGAGAATTAAGGCATAATTCATACTTACCAATTCTTTTTTTAAAAAGTAAAATCTCGCACCTGATATTTTTGCAGCTCTTTCCATATCGACTAGTTCCAGAGAAGTTGCAATTTCAACATGATCCTTAGGCTTGAAGTCCAAATTCTTAATTTTTCCATGATGCTGTAAGATGACATTGTCATTTTCATTATTTCCAATTGGAACAGATTGATCGATAATATTAGGAAGACATCGCATGAGAAGGTTAAATTGCGATTCAACTATACTCTTTTCTTTCTCAAGACTGATAATTCTGTTTCCTATATCTTTCATTTCCGATATTTCTAATGATGAATTAGCTTTTTCTTTTTTCTTGGAGGCAATAGAATGTGAAAGAGTGTTCTTCTTATGTTTGACGTGCTGCATTTCTACAATTATTTCACGTCGTCTCTTGTCTAGGGAAAGTAGATCATTAATTGGAAACTCTATTTTCCTTTTCTTTAGCATATCTATTATGACCTCTGGATTTTGTTTCAGTAACTTTGAGTCAAGCATCAATTATCACTTTTTTTGCAAGCGAAATATCCTGTAAAACTTCATCCACAGTATTGATCAAGGTCTCAATTTGAGTACACGAGGAAAAAATGATACGGATAGCAGTGTTATCTTTTGAACTCATGTCCATAGATAACCCTTTTGGAAAGTTAACATTATCTGGTATCAATGCCTTCATGATTGCCTCTTTTTCAGATTGGTTTGAGAAGTTTAATTCTATGATAGCAGTTATTTCAAGAGGCGGCTGTGAATTTGGCATCTAGTATTGCATTCCTAACTGCAGATAAAAATTCTTCCAATCGCGCAGATGGAATTCTACATCCTGCCGCCGATGAATGACCGCCTCCACTTCCCCCAACAGATCCTGAACAATATCGCATTATCAAACCCAGATCTGACTTTGATGTACTTCCTAGGGATTTTCTAGAGGAAAATTTATAGAATCCGTCATTAGTCAAGGTTCTCACAAAAATAAGTCGGCCACCAAGAGTTGGAGACCCACTCAATAAAGATGAGATTGCTCCTAGCATGTCTTCAGCCAAAAGTCCCTCTCCGTTAATGAAAACTGACTTGCCGTTATCAATCATGCGCCATTTTTCAACAAAAATAGAAGATATATAGTTTCTTAAGGTTGTTCTGTATTTTGTGACTATCTTCTCGCCTTCATTTAATAGATCCTTTCTATCGCCCATACAAATTCCAATACCCACTCCTGCCTTTCGAATTCGTCCACATGCATTCAGCATAGTCGAGAATTCCCGTGCGTCACGGAGTAGACTTCTTTGATCTTCGTTAATGAGTGT
>JAREAI010000053.1:0-11456 GCA_029240435.1 Nitrososphaeraceae archaeon
TCAATTGGACCGAATGGTTTTGAAGGAGTGTTTATTATATGCCCTAATGATGAAAATATTATCGAATTAACCGATAATATGAAAAGACATCAAAAATATAACGAGCTTGTATTCATAACTGAAGAAAGAAAAACCTCCAAGGCGAGAGATTTGTATATTGTAGAACACAGCAATTATCATAAACTCGATACCAATACCAATGATAATGATTATATATATTATACAAGATTTAGATTTAGATGTAAAAAATTTTCATAATGAATTCAAATTCTCCTATATCATCTACTTTGCCTATATCTTTATCATTGCTTGTAATTACGGGTTTTGCAATTATTTGATTTCATTCGAATTTGTTTGTCAATTCCTCATAAATATATCTCAAATTAATTGAGTAATTTTCAAACAGTTTACTTGACATATTATACGGGTTTTTATTAACTTACTGTAATATATCATATATATACAATTTCTCTTGTTTTAATACATTAATTTCTTATTCTCATTAGTCACCAATTGAATATTTATAATCTCACATGCTCAAATAATGTAGAATGTCACACAAATCATCAAAACTTATAATATTCTACTCTCTTTTGGGTGCAGGATTTATGTTCATTGTTGTCGGAATTATAATTGTATATTCATATTCAAAACCTATGGAAGTACCATTACATGGAATTCTAAATGCCGGAATGACAGACATTTTGACTCCGAATATGAATACGGGTGGAATGGCGAATATTATCATTAAAGGTTCAATTTTCAATGTTACTATTACAGATCCAATCCAACATATCATAAAATCTGAAACAAGAAGAACTTCCGATTTTAAATATAATTTTACAGCAGAAAGAGAAGGAGAACATAAAATCGAGATCAACAATATAGGTACTTCAGATTTACATATAGAAGGTCACGCTCAGAATAAGCTTAATGTAATAGCACTAAGTGGACCTCTGATGTTAATAATAACGGGTATAATTATAACAGGATTGGCCATTCGATTTAAAAAACAATAGTTTAATGAAATTCTGCTTTTTTATAAGATCCCAGAATTTTGAAAAATGCAGTTTTGTTTTTTATAGATTGCAACGCTTTCTTAATAGTTTCATCTTCACAATGACCTTCAAAATCAACATAAAAATTATATTCCCAAGGGGTTTCCTTAGTAGGACGTGATTCTATTCTAGTAAGGTTTATCTCCCGACTTGAAAACTCTTTCAGAATACCAAAGAGTGCGCCTGGTAAATGCTTGACAGAAAATATAATAGAGGTCCTATCATGACCGGTAGGTTCTGTTTTTGTTTTTGAGAGCACCAAAAATCTTGTGAAATTATTTTTTCTATCCTCTATTCCTTCTTCCAAAACAGCCATATCATATATTTCTGCTGCTCTTCTACTAGCTATTGCAGCTGCATTCATGATTATTTTTTCTTTGATCATCTTTACTGCACCAGCAGTATCATATGTGGGAACAGAATCAAGTCTTTTTAATTGAAGATAATTTCTGCACTGTGCAATGGCTTGAGGATGCGAATATACAGCCACTAATTCATCTAAGGTTGTGCCCTTATTTACAATAAGACAATGTCTAACTCTCTGATAAATCTCACCGGTTACCGTAGTTTTTGTTTGTAATAATAAATCATAAGTTTCGTTTATGCTTCCCTCGATAGAATTTTCAATAGGTACTACTGCATAATTTGCTTCACAAGTTTCTATGCTATCAAATACATCTTGAAATGATTTCTTCGGCAGAACTTTTGCATTTGGAAAATATTGTAAGGTGGCCATTTCACTATAGGCTCCGCGTTCTCCTTGAAAAGTGACAGGCTCACTCATCATAATAATATATTTATAGTATGTTTAGTTAAACATATGTACATTAAATCATTCACTCTTTATACAAAAGAGATGCTAACAAGCAAGACCGATTTACCTATTCTTATTGTTTTATTGCATCAGTTATTCGCAGGATATACTCTACTCTTCCAGCTAACCTATTGAATGTATAGAATGCGTACAAATTCATTGAATCTAAAAATGAATATAAGCAATCATAGAAAGAAATATGAAACTTAAATATGGGCTTAGATTGTTTGATATGAAAGAAATACTCTGTTAGCATCTATATAAAAGAATTAGTAATCTAAAATTTTTTATATGTTAATTTAGGAGATTAATCTGATATGAGTCTATAAATAAATCTAATTAAATAGCCGCTTAACTATTACATACCAAACTCATAAAATATTCTCTATAATGATGCTTTTAAGTAGAGTTTACCTATGATCTATCGCATATTATGAATCAATCGGAAAGTTTCTTTACCATAATCGTATGTCAATTTTCGATCTTCATACATTCCACACTCAATGCATTTTACGCTATTATGTACGCGAACAGTGTCACCGCCACAATTAAAACATAGAGTATAGAGAACTCCGAATTCTTTATCATCGATTGTTATATGAATTGTTGAATTTAATAGACTGATAACTCGTCCTCTTATAATATCGCCAACTCTAAAAATGGTTCTGCCGCGTCTATCTCCTCTTTCACGCCATCCTCCACTTCCGCCACTATTACTACTACCTCCTGTTCTAGTGGATGCAATTGCAGAAAATCCTGCATAGGATTTCTTCTCATTTATATATAATACCCTTACTGAGATCATACTACCAAATAGCATCTCTATATAGCCAACTAAGACGTCCCCAATTTTAGGCAGCATCGGTGAATTTTTCTGATTAATCTTCACTATCCTTCTTTTGAAGTCATATACTCGCGTACCTACTGCTGTCGATCGGATAGTTCCATCTGTAATGTAGGTATTCTTTCCACCTTCGAACTCTTCAATGAATGCCACTTGTTCTCCAGGTAAAATTGGTGTTGCTGTATGTTTGTCTTTGATCATATAAGATGTATGTCAATGAGTTTTTAAGATATAACTGTTACATTAGGGTTTGATATCCTATCTGCTAAAAACGCGACCTCTATGTATACACGTTTATAAAAGTTACCTATCCTCTTGGAGAAATCCTATTGTTATGTCATCTCTTTAAATTTAATAACTTTTTAATAGATTATTATCCTATTCTTGTGTTACCTAAATTTTATCATTTTATCTTGATGTACGCAAAATTATAATAATTGGTTTGATACAATGTTCTCTTATCGATAATTATTGCTATTAGACATTCTGATTAGAATTTGCAGATTGTTAGACTTACCTTAAATTTGTTGATATGACAGGCAAAGTGTTAAGGTACCTCTTTAGGCCTTTTGAAAAGTAAATTATATTGAATCATTAAAAAATATATACATCCTAGTTCTACAATAAAATTAGGTGAAAATGATTTTCTCTGGCTCACAACGATTCTTCATCTGAAACAGCTGCTGAAGAGATAATTTTCTCGGGTTATTCACAAAACTATTGCGTATGCTTTGTAAATATGATGGATTCTATAAAAATTATTAGTGAGATTACTGATGCTAATAAAATTAGCAGGTATTATTCAATATTTCTTAATACACTGGATACAATCGCCAAAAACTTTAATGCAAAAACAATCAAGATTACTAGTGATGGGTTGATATTTTATTTCCCAGAAACTTATGATTCTAGCAACAAATCAGCTTTCAAAGATGTAATTGAATGCTGTCTTACAATGATAGCAGCAAACATAGGTATCAACAAAGAGTTATATCAAGAGAAACTGCCATCAGTTAGTTATAGGATAAGTGCTGATTATGGTAGAGTGGAGGTGGCTAGGTCTACAACTTCACAACATGACGATTTGTTTGGTCCTACTATGAACGTTTGTTCAAAGATAAATAGCAAGGCGAAGCCTAACGGTATAGTATTCGGTAACGCTCTATACCGCATGATAAAATCGTTTTCTTTCTCTGGGGAGGATTATAAATTCGAAGAAGTTGGCGAATATCTGATGGGCTTTAAACAACAATATACGTTATATTCCGTTATATACGGTAATAGAGCCAACAGGGCTCCTTCAAATCAAAAAAAACTGATTTCAGATATGAAACATCCTCAAATAGATTCTTCTCATATGAACAAAGAATCGTCATTATCCATCATACCTCAAAAGCAACAATATAAGCGTCCAGCAAAAATTATGCTTGTAGATGACGAGGAAGACATGCTACTTACTTACAAATCCTTCCTAGAAGATAAAGACTACAATATAAAATCTTTTACAGATTCAGAGACAGCACTGAAGCACTTTGCAGAAACAAATGCATATGATTACGATTTGATAATTTTAGATATAAGAATGCCAGGTCTAAATGGGCTCCAACTCTATTGTAAATTAAAAGAGATAAATACAGCCATTAAGGTGTTGTTTGTATCCGCTCTTGACGCAATTGATGAGATTTTGAGCATATTGCCTGATGTAGATTCCAAAAATATTATAAGAAAGCCAGTCAAAAGAGAACATTTTGTTACTGCAGTTGACGGAGCTCTCAAATAGTTTATTTTTACAACTCGTAATGCCTATAGCGAGAAAGATCTTTTGCAAGAGAAGATCAAGAATATCGATATGCATCGATCTTTTACAATTACCGAATATTAGGTTGATCGAATTATTTGTCTTACAGACTCATATTTGGCCTATAATAGTAAAAATAGATATGGATCTTATCTTGTTATAAGTTGTATTCACTAGCTGAATAATGTTATTGCTATTTGGTATTAATAGCATATAATGAGAATAAGCACGACTACATTATCGTAATCTTGCATTAGATTAACCTTTGATGTCAATAAATTATTCAATGGTTGACATCTAACCCTAATCAAAGCTCATTCATGCCAAACTTATGGTAGCACTGATTGCATTTAAACTTCTCTTTTCCAGGATTGCCAGAGACCACTTCAAGGTCACTCTTAGTTTTACATTTTGGACATCTACCATATATTGTTTTCTTGGGCAATAGTGACTATTTATGATTGGCTATTAAAAAAGCTTAAGACGAACAGTTTGGAAACTAGTTAATTACCAATAACTACTTCTCATTGTCAATTCATTTTCTCTCCATTTTGTAATATTCAATATTTTTGCAACTTTTGATATTTTGTATCTTTTTTTGAAAAGACCTGTTTATCAATAAGTATGTTTTCAATAATAAAGCACAATCTATTAATAACTATCATGTAATTTTCAGTGTGAAGTTCATAGACTGGTTTCCTTATTATCAGAATATCAGACAGCAATTTGGATATAGTACAGAGAAAGATCAAGAGGCAGCATATTACCTGTCACGAATTATAAAGAGAAAAGCGCTTACTCCAAAAGTATTACATAAAAAGATTGCAGGAAAACATGTATTAGTCATAGGTGCAGGTCCTAGCTTAGAGAAAAATATTATATTTATAAAAAAGAGCCGCAAGTTTGTCAAGATAGTCTCAGACGGCGCTGTCCAAGCCTTGATTGAAAATAATATCAAACCTGATATTGTTGTTACAGATTTAGACGGCAATCAATCATTTTTACAAAAAGCAGAAAAGATAGGTGCATTAATGGTAGTGCATGCTCATGGGGACAATATTCAGATATTGCGAAAGCTTGTTCCACGATTTAGACATATTATCGGCTCTACTCAAGTAATGCCAGTCAAAAATGTCTATAATTTTGGCGGATTTACCGATGGCGATCGCTCTGTATTTTTGGCAGAAGAATTTGGTGCCAAAGAAATTGTCCTTATAGGTATGGACTTTGGTGCACATATAGGTAAATATTCAAAAGAAGCAGTAAAAAATGTTGAATTGAAAAAAAAGAAATTGAGAGCTGGTAAACGCCTGCTTGAAATGCTTGCTAAACAATCTCGTTCACGTTTATTTGATACATCTAAAAGACCAATTCGAGGATTTACTAGTTTTTATGTATATAACAATTATAATGATTAAAATGTTTGGTCAAAGGCAAGCAATTGGTATTTTAGGCATGATTTTTGCAATAGTAGGTGGTATTGCATGGTTCTTCCAGCAGACATTTTTTGCAATAATGCTATGGGGAGCAGCTGGAATTATATTACTCAAACTTAATAAGAAAAATCAGATAAGATCAAAGAGATAGAGGAAATTTATTCACATATTGATTATAATTTTATTATCATGAACGATCAATCTGAAATACTATTATATGATTTATGTCAAAGATGCCTTGCAAATGTCCAACTTTTCAGAAGACGATGTCAGACGCGCTGCCGAGATACGCGAATGGCTCGTCAAACAGATTTCTGACAAACAGGAAGAAATTGAAAGATTACGTACTACACTATTACTTATTGATAATCTGTTAAAACATGGCAGTTTTAGACCCGCCTCTAATATCGCATCCTCAGTTACTCTGTCGTCCCCAGCATCAGCTGAGGCGCCAGTCGGCGCTGCAAAAATATCTAATCCCGTGAAGCAACAGAGGACGGCAACCACTGCTAATTCTATGGCAGAAACAATTGCAAATGGCTCTGAACCACACGCCACAGGCGAAGTTAAAGAGTTTAGACCACTAAAACGAGTTAAAGATAACTTATTGCTTGCAAATGCAGAATTATTACCAAATTCACTTGAAATCGTACCAGCCGAAGGAATAATACTCAATGTTAATACTCCTCCTTTCAGATCTTTCTTTTTGAATAGAATTTTAGAAGGAATGAAAACAAAAGATGCAGAAAAAGTCAGCCAGAAGCAGATCAAAGATACAGAATCACTGAATTATCAAGTAGATGAAGATAATAATGGTTCTATAAAAAAAATTATAATAATTAACTACAGAGAAAAAGAGCGGCTGAATGAGATATTTAACACTTCTACATGGGTCTTCACACGGATGATAGAAAAGAGTGGAAAATAATAGGAATATGGACAAGATAATAGTTCTAGATTTTGGCTCCCAATATAGTCACCTCATCTGTAGACGTATACGTGAAGTAAACATATACTGTGAGCTATTGCCGTATAATACGCAAGCCAAAGTACTTGAAGAACTCAATCCAAAAGGAATAATTTTCTCTGGAGGTCCTGCGAGTATTTATTCAAAAGATTCGCCAAAACCTGATAAAGACATTTTCGAAATGAATATTCCCATATTAGGAATTTGCTACGGTCAGCAAGTATTAATAGATAACTTTGAAGGTACTGTAAAAAGGTCAAACATCAGAGAGTACGGTCGTGCTGAACTGGTGATTGATGACAAGACTGATCTTTTCAAGAATATTGAGAAGAATATAAAATGTTGGATGAGTCATGGAGATGCAGCTAATAAGCTTCCAAAAGGATTCAAAGTTATTGCTCATACAGATAATTCATTTTCGGCTTCTATTGCAAATCAGCAAAAGAAATTCTATGGAATACAATTTCATCCTGAGGTAGTCCACACAGAAAAAGGGATCGATATTTTAAAAAACTTTTCTCAAAATATCAGTATGGCAAAAGCTGACTGGAATATGGAGAACTTTATAGACATAGCCATAAGAGATATTCGAAAGCATGTTAAAAATGAAAAAGTACTTTGTGCAGTAAGTGGAGGAATTGATTCTACTACTGTGGCTGCTCTGTTACACAGAGCCATAGGTAACAGTTTACATTGTGTTTTTGTTAACCATGGTTTATTAAGAAAAGACGAAGAAAATTTGGTTAATAAACTATTCAAAGATCATCTCGGTATTCAAGTAATATATATTGATGCAGAGAAACAGTTTCTGCAAAAATTGAAAGGGATTGAAGATCCCGAAAAGAAAAGAAAGATCATAGGCGAAGAATTTGCAAATGTATTTGTTGATGTAGCAAAGAAGAATGGACCATTCCGATGGCTAGCACAGGGAACGCTCTATCCTGATGTTATTGAAAGCGGAGTTTCAAGAGGTCCAGCAGCAATAATCAAAACTCATCATAATGTTGGTGGTCTTCCAAAATGGCTTAATATGAAAGTAATAGAACCATTAAGCAATTTATATAAAGATGAAGTTAGGAAAGTTGCAAAATTACTTGGTATTCCAGATGTGCTATTAAAGAGACATCCATTCCCTGGGCCAGGGTTGGCAGTTAGAATAATTGGAGAAGTGACCAGCGAAAAGATACGTATAGCAAAACACGCAGGTGAGATAGTTGAATATGAATTAAAGGTTGCAGGATTTTATGAAAAAGTCTGGCAGGCATATGCCGCAGTAGGAGATGACAGGGCAGTAGGAGTGCTCGGTGACGAACGTGTTTATGGTCATATTGTGATAATCAGAGTAGTGGAATCAGTAGACTCGATGACAGCTGATTGGACTAGACTGCCCTATGAATTAATTGAAAGAATTAGCAACAGAATTACAAATGAGGTAGAAGATGTGACATGGGTTACATATGCTGTTTCAAGCAAGCCTCCAGCAACAATTGAGCCTCAATAAGAAAACACTTCTACTTTACAAACCAGACACTTGAATTTTTTATTTGATTTATGAAATTGACTAAGATAATAAGATAAATCTGAATAATAATTAATTTGGTTCATAGATTACACCGAAATAGAACGCGATTGCTTGTCATTTATTGATAAAAATTTTGTTGAGTTAGAGGTATCAAATAAGTGCCTTGACCTAATTTTATACACTTCGTCATAAGTGTATTATTATGAACTTATTTCATGTATACTAAAAATGAGTCGGTATGAAACATGCTTATACAATAAACAATGAAAAAAAATGATGTATATATAATTTATAGATAAAAAGATAAAAAAGAGGATAAAAATGCCTCAGATTATGCTTCTGGAGTCGGAGTCACAGGAGCAACTTCATCTGCTTCTTCTTCGTCTACTTCTTCTTCTTCGTCTACTTCTTCTTCTTCGTCTACTTCTTCTTCTTCGTCTACTTCTTCTGTTTCTGCTGCTGGTGGTGCTTCAATAGCTGATGATGATGATGCTTCAGAACCAGTTGCTAATGATAAATCAATAAATTCTGGTCGTTTAGCAGGTGAATTAAAACCTGTTTTACATAACAGACTATCTGCGCTCACATCTGCCAGTAGCAAAGCACATGCCTTATATTCATCACCTACATTTACATTTACATTTGGAAATGTAGCAATATATTGTTGTATACCGCCACCCGTAGTGGCATTTATAGCAATATTTGCTGTTTCGAAAGTCTTGACTTTTGATTCACCATTTACAGTAACTATGGCTACAACATCACCAGTTGTAGGCTGTATATCAAATAGGGATAAAATGACTTTAAATACGTCAGTTCCCTTTCCTGTCTCTCCCTGTGCCTGGATTGGACTTACAGCACCTGAAGTCGATACTGATATTACCATAATCATCACTAAAGCTAAAGTGGTTATTCTTCTTGTTGTTATTTCCAAAGTATTTCAAGATATGCAGTAGAGTAATCTATATTTAATGTTAATGGTTGAGTTATTAACTTCAAGTGCTAAAAATGTCCAATTTCTATATATTATCTAAAAGACAATATCCTTTCTTTTGGCAATTTAGAGACAATTCTGTCAGCTGTCAGCTATCGCATTTGCCGCAGGAAGAATCGTTATAACAAAACTTCTTACAAAATGTCCTACCAGTGAGATTACAGAAGCTTTGCTCTTAATTCAAGATTATATTAGCGGCGATTCTATAGATGTTTTAATCCATAAGTCTACAAGCGATGGTATGATCAATTTATTGCTATTTTCATTATGCCTCTATTGGGGCCTTTTATTTCTATAGTGAACTTCCAAAGGCAATAATTCTCTCTTCTACATGGAAAGTAATCATCAAAGCATTCCGTTCTGTCATTAATGTATGGGATTATTCTTTTGATAATGATTTTATCATAGGTGGAGTGAAGGTGGTGGTGGTCCTGATTTACTTTCAGTAGTCTACATATGCATTATGGATACAACAGCTACACCACCATCATGTCTGTTGAAAGTGTATGCTTTCCGTATCTTTTCCAATGAGTTTAGAAATTTCTCTATAACAAATATGTTTTTCTTTCTCTCAAAGATAAAATTCAAGAATTTAAATTTTTCTCTTGATTCACAGCAATATGCATTTCTCAATGAAGACCTACAAAGTACAAGCCATAAGCGATATCTTCTTTAAAAGATGTCTTATTTCTTGTTTAAGATATCAAGAGAAATATAATACAATGTATTTAGCCGTAATTTTCCAAGTTAACAGAGCCATAATATAATACTAATAAGCAATAAAGACGATACGGAAATAATGCTATGTAGAGCATGTGGAGGAGAGATGATTGCACTTAAGTATTGCTCGGATTGCAATGAAGTTATTCAGTCCAGATGTAATAGCTGTAAGAAGGAAGATGAAACGTCAATGCATAGTCACCATCTATAAGAATCTTAATAGTTTCTCTTTGTCATAATGCTACTATTAGCTTATGTTATCACTATGATCTTTCCACATATTCCTATAATGTGAAATTATGAATGGACAAACAGAAAAAAATCTCCATCAAGTCTTGCATCCGAAAGATTTTGCAGTTCTATATTGGAGATTTTTTTTCCCTTATTTTATAAGCTGACAGAAAAGTCATTAATATCATAGCAAATAATAAAACTCCTGTTGACAAATGTATTGCCACAAGCAAAGGTTGCAATTTTGTATTGACCACTAGCATACCCAATAAAATTTGAAATGAAATGATGATGCTTGATACAATGGCATACTTTTGCGTGTTTCTAGCCTTTTTAATAGCATATGCCGTAGTAGCATAAATGAAAATTCCTGTAATCATGACAAAAACTCTATGATAATGTTCAAAGAAATATTTTGGAGGTGGAAAATCAAATCCATTAGGACACAGTGGCCATTCAGTACAAAATAAACCCAGGTTAGAAGCACTAATGTACACTCCTATTAACATAACACTATACAGTAGAACGAGTGAAGCAAAGGATAACCACAACATTGTCTGAGGAACGATTTGTTGCTGACCCATAGAAGAGACATTTTCATTAGTTAATTATTAATCTTGGCTAACAAATTTAACTCTGGCAGGTAATGAAAGGCATTTCAGATGAAAAAATATGATGTTTCTGATATGTGATAATATATTTTGATAGGGGCTATAGATAGAATAAATGATATTGCATCATTTACAAATTTTGTATATAAGAAAATAGTTTTTTATTATCCTTTTACTATTAAAGATTTCAAATCTCTTTTATTCCAAATCTCGAATGTTTTTATAATCTGTTCCTTTTTCGGCTTTAGTCTCAACACCAGCAGTTTTTTCTTCTATTACTCTTACATTTTGATCCAAGTCTGAAAGAAATGTTATTTTTTGTCCATATGATGTTGTCTTAAATGCTTCAAAATCTTTTGAATATTGATCTGCTGATGGTTCACTTCCATAAAGGTATTTACCAAGGAGCTCCTCTTCACTTACTAAAAGCCATAATGTCTTTCCATCAAAAGCATCAGCAA
>JAREAI010000298.1:0-4122 GCA_029240435.1 Nitrososphaeraceae archaeon
TTGCTGTCCTGGTTCAACTATTTTTTGATCACTTGGATCTCTTTTTACAGCAGTTGGTTCATGCTCTTTTATTTTGGCAGGAGTCATTGGCTCTTTATCCCTGTATGACGTTAACGGGTCATCTTTTCTTCCAGCTTCAGTACCAGCTCCACCTTCTTCAAATTGTCTTTCTTGTCCGCTAGAGGATGTGTTTTCATTACTAGAACCTGTTACTTTATCTTTAGCGTCAGTTACTTTATCTTTAGCGCCAGTTACCTTTTCTTTAACTTTATCTTTAATACCGCTCATTGTTATTGCATGCATTCTATAGCATATTAATAGCATATATAATGTATATGGAATCGCTCTTTAGAAGAATTAATTATTATTTAATATTATAAGAATTATATTTTATAATATTATTTTATAGCAATATTTCTATTATATATAAAAATATATCCTAAATAAGAAAGTTATATATATTTTTTATATTAATATATTGTCGTAATTTTAAAAATAATATTAGCATGTATTAACCTCACCAATAACTATTACTGGTTGGGAGCGTCCACCTTAGAATTAATATTTTCATAAATTTGAAAAAAGGTTACATATCCTTTATACCCTTTTCTCTACATTCATACTAGTCAACCTTAGGCCATATAAATTAAATAAATTTCATGGAGGACATCCCTCCATTTTCTGTATATAATATCCTTTTGATAAGATATCCTTTTCAACCATAGAAGGTGCCTCTTGAATATGACAGAATTGGCATTCTTCTTGTGTCATTTTTTGACCTGATTGACCTGCATTTTCGAGATATTGTTTGCCGTATTGGATTGCCTTTTCATGAGGAGTAGTTGCTTCTACAACCACATCAAAATGCATAGTCTTTCCATCTTTCTTTTTTACATAGGTATCGTAAACTGCGCATTCCATATAATAATTTTTAAAGTAACGTTATTTATTCTATATCCTTTAGCTCAGTTAGGAGACTAAAACATCAGAAATTTTTTCAACTAAGGAAAATATATTTTGTTTGTACTTAAAGGAATCTTGTTTTATTTGTTCTTTACAATACTTTTCTATCAGAAATTTTTTGATATACATTATTGAACCGTCATTCTTTTGCTATTTTTATCATTAATTGTCTCTATTGGTAATGAAATATAATGACACCATTTCGTCATAGAAATTTAAATTTCGAAGTTTATAAAATAAAACCCTAATTCTAGAGAAGAGTTCTTATATTCTTTGGTATATGTGTTTTTTTATTTATGCAACTTACAGCCGACGAGGAAAAAGCTCTCGATGGCGATCAAGGTGAAACAGTCGCCTCTGCATACAGAATTTTATTGGCTATCGGCGAAGCTACCGATGCAGAGAAACTTGTTCCTATAAAATGGGTACATATATCTGGAGTAAATTACAATACTATTGGTGATTCTGGTGTTCAATTTCTTGAAAAATTTAGTAGTAATGCAAAAGTTGCAGTAAAAACCACTATAAATCCTATGGGTTTTGACAGAAATAAAACCAATAGGCTATCAGAGAATTTCATTAAAAAACAGAAGAGTATAGTAAAATCATACAAGGCCATGGGGACAATACCTTCATTTACTTGTATTCCATATGAAATATTTGATATTCCAGAAAAAGGAAGTATGGTAAGTTTTGCTGAAAGTAATGCTGCAGTTTTTTCAAACTCAATGTTAGGGTTGCTAACTAATAAAGAAAGCTCATTAAGTGCATTAGCCAGTTCAGTGACTGGAAAAGCACCACTTTCTGATCTGCGAATTGAAGAATTTAGACATCCTAAAGTTGTTATTAAACCGGATTTTAGGCTAGAAACAGAATTAGATTATGGATTAGTCGGTTATTTTATAGGAAAAATACTAAAAGATAGTTGTGTTGCTTTCGACAGTATTCCAGAAAAACCAAGAACCATAAAGATGAAATCTCTTTCAGCAGCTATCGGTACCTCGGGTTCATGCGGAATGTACACTCTGGGAGAAAAAGCTAAGGAGGTAATTTCATATGGAAAAAAAGAATGCAATATAATCAAAGATGAGCTAAATACCTCAGAAGAAGGTGATTTAATTGCTCTCGGAAGTCCTCAACTAGGAATGAATGAGCTAAATCTACTTGGTAACCTACTAGAAGGAAAGAAGTTTACGAAACGCTGTCTTATTTACTGTGCGAGAGCAATTCATAAGCAGGCAACACGGATTGGTTTAACAGGCAGGATAGAAAGAGCAGGCGGTGAATTTATATGCGATTCATGTACATGCCTTACTCCTCTCATCACTAGAGACGAGGTTGATTCTGTGATAACAAACAGCATTAAAGGAGCATATTATCTAAACCATTCCAATCGAGTAGGAGTAGCGCTCAAAGATCTGAAGACAATTGTAAAGGAGTATACAAATTAGAAGTGAATTTTCAAATTAATTGTCGTAGAATTGTTGGTGGAAGTAGCAGTGGGAAAGCACTTGTTACTAAACAACCAATCAATTTTCTTGCAATGATAGACACAATAAAGTACATCATTAAAGATCGAAATCATGAGTTGTATGGCAAATCTATGAAAGATGCCATTTTGGTCTTTCCGCATGCCATAGGTAGTAGTGTTGGTGCCTATGCAATATATTCATTAAAAATAAGTGGAGCTGCTCCCAGGGCAGTAGTATGCAGCAACAAAGCAGATATAATAACTGCATCTGGGTGTGCAATTTCAAATATACCCTTAGTCGATATGCCTGAAAAAGTATTGTCTTCTGCTATAATAACAGGATTAGAAATCAATGTTGATGCAGATAACAAAAAAATTATAATACAAACAGTTTAAATTTTTGAAAAACAAAATTGTCATATCGGTGCATGGCAGTTGATGGGCGAACCGACCGATTCAAAGCGGAATGACGATAAAAGTCCATGCACCGTAACAAACTTTTCTGAAGATATGTAATGACGATTTTATAGTAATTCTTCTAACAGGGATATTAAATAGGCGTCTCTTCTGCAATATGTCATAACAGGAAATTTTGTAAAACCTTGCATGAAAAGATACTAAAATCTCTATATTTATTGATGTTTCTAAACTAATTTTAGATGATAGTCTATGAACATATTCCCTTCCTGCTTATGCAGTTTCCAACTTCTCATCTTAAGAGTCATACTGCCTTTTTAGGAATTAACGGTTATGTCTTATAAATGGAAAACAAAAAATTTTACCTTAATATATTATTCAATACAGATAACATGTTTTGTTTATTAACTATATTACTACCACTTATCATTATACTACGATGAAAGAAACTTTTTAACATACTATAGATTAATATATTAATACTATATTCATAATACTTTTATTTAGGTAAAAGAGATTAAACCTGTTTGGCGAGCTTTTGTCCAGAATGTGGCGGAGAATTAAAATTTGATCCCACTAGCAAGAACTTTGTCTGCAGAAGCTGTGGACTATTTGCATCTAGAGAAAAAATTGACGAGTTACGCGATAAAACGGAAAAGAATTCTGTTTACAAGAAAAAGCAGGTGCATGATGATTATCTTGACTGGTGGCAAACTTCAAAGAAGGAAAAACAAAAGCAATAGACTAAGATGAACAATGGCTGATAAGTTAAATGCTGAGTGATTTACTGTTGTTATTGGCTATTGCTCTATTAGAAAGCTTATAGTTGTTGCACCAAATGCTGTTTTTAGGGGTGAGGAAGAATGGTCCATTCATATTGATAGATACGTAAGCAAGAGTTAAATTAACAAGTCATGTCATCACATTTGCAATGATCGACTCAGGCTCTTAGAAAGTTTTATCAACTTTCTTTGCCTTATTTGCCTTTTTTATCACTTTGATCACAGTATTGATATATTATCAAATCATATAAGATCATAGAAAATAAACTGTATTATATTATAAAGTAAATTAAAGTATCAAGTTTGTTTGAAGTAAACTTACTTCATTTTCCTTTGTGGATTCTTAGACGAAATGAACGTGATGTAGTTAATTATTACAATTTTATGACGCCATATGTAGGACGTGCTACGGGAAGTAATATGCTAAATTTTGGCTATTGGAGTGAAAAGACAAAGAGTCCGTTACAAGCACAAAATGAACTCTGCACA
>JAREAI010000299.1:0-3636 GCA_029240435.1 Nitrososphaeraceae archaeon
CCTGTATTCTATATTGACTCCCATTATCACAGGTAACTTCAACAGAGCAATACTCTATTCCATTTCTCATGTAACTTATATTTTGAGATTTTTTTGTTATATGGCAATGGACATTTTTCTTGCTATCATCTTCTTCTTTGGCATCAAGTGGTGATGGTCCTGAAAAAAGCAATTGTTGTAATGCAGCTATGCTATTTATGTAATGCATCGACAGACACCTTTTTCATAATTGTCCTTTTTTTAGTGCTGGGTTTGAAGAATCCTCTCTTTCCAAGTCTCCAAGCCACTTCCATAGAACCAAACACAGGTAGAAAACCTAATGCAACCCATCCAATAGATTCTGCTATTTCCATACAATAATTATCAAACAACATCCCAAACATTAATTCTGCTCAGTACTGCAGTAAATAAAATCGAAATCTGCCTAAGTAATCAGCAGCACTTTTAACAAATCAGAAGCTTAGTTTAAGACAACTATTATATCGTACCTCTTCTTTTAATTAATTAGATGGCACAGAGACTACAGACACTTGAAGTAGGAAATCACGTGATTGCAGTCTATCATACTAAGGAAGAAAAATTTAATGAAGCCCTTGCCTTTCTAAAAGATGGCCTGCAAAGAAATGAACTTATTATGCTACTGACTACAGATTTTACAAAAGATGAAATCTGTGCCAAGATGAGAAATGAATGGAAAGTCGATGTTACAAAACTTGAATCAAAAGGCGATATTATCATTAGAACTACTGAAGAATGGTATTTCCCCGATGGTATACCAAATATTCAGCGAACAATGGCATTATGGTCTACTTTGGTGGAAAACTCTATTAATAAAGGTAAAAGAGGATTAAGAGTATTTGGAGATATGGCAGCATTTTTTAATAATGGATTTAGCAAAGAATTATTCGATTATGAATTATATTTAGAACAAAGATTTAGCTTTCCTGCTATTGGCATATGTGCATATAATTCTGGAGATATCGCTAATATGACATTAGAGCAAATAAGACAACTGCAGCAACACCATAACCCAGTCTGGATGCAAGATTAGTAGCATTAATAACAATAACATAATTACTATATAGAGACATAAAGAGAAAAGAGAAAAATCCTATTATGTATATACCATTATTGTTAAGCTGCTGGAAAAATCATTCCAAATGTAGTTCCCTTAGTGTAGTCTTTGTATACTCTATCTCCAACCCAAATCTTTCCTCTGTATCTTTCAACTAATGCTCTTACTATAGATAAACCTAATCCGCTTCCTTTTGCTTTATAATAAAAACGTTCAAACAACTCTTTTTTCATCGAATCTGGTATACCTTTGCCATAATCAGATATGGCTATCATCCAATACTTTGTTTCACCAATAAAGTAATCCTTTATCATTACATCAATTTTTACTTCTGATGAATCCGTATATTTTACAGTATTAGAAAATAAGTTGATGAAAATTTCATCAAGCAAATCCTCAGCCATTATATTTATATCCGTAGGATGACCATGTGCCATACTTACAGAAATTTTTTTACCATGAGGATTATTATCGTATAACGTTTGCTCTACTGTAGAATACGCATTGTTAATTGCATCTGGAAGGTTCTTTAATACCAATTTTAAATCCTTTTGTCCATAAAGTCGTTCTAGTCTCCGTATGTTGTCTACAAGTGACTGGCTCTTCATAAGGGCATTTTTTGCAGTAGTAAGATAAGAAAAAATTTTTTGGCTGTCTTGTGGTGATAAAATATTTGTTTTATTTTTCTCAAGAACAAAAATTACAAGTCCAAAACTAGTTTGTATTACTTGATGATAATTTCCTATATCATGTGTGATTAAATCAACCAAAAGGTCTGAGTGCTTTTTTTCTTCTATCATTTTATCATAATTTTCTTTTTCTTCCCATATAATATCAAAACAAGATACTGAATTCTTGACTACAGAGACATTTTTTGAATACAGCCAATCATTAACAGAAAAAATACTATTTTTATTTTTATTCTCATTATAATCTTTATTTTCTTTATCATACCGGTGAATATCAATTGAAAATGAAAAAATATCTTGTTTATCTCTGATAAAGAGCAATGAATTTTGTACTGTTGCTGCTGCTGTTTTATGCGATGATAATTTTATAGATTGGTATACGATAAAAGGGACTATCTGTTTTATTAACTTCCTACTATTTTCATCAAAAGGGCATATCATCTTAATGATGATATTCTTGCTAAGTTTCTGTGATATCAGATAATCAATTATCTTGCAGTATGATAGAAATTGTAAGGATGCGGATTCAGGCAGCATTATATCAATTTCGGATTCAACTGAATGTATAAATTCAAATAATGCATCAAGAAATTTTTTGTCGTCTATTGTTTGTGGGTTATTGTTAGATTCCTTGGCGTTATACATTTTTTATATTTACTCTCAAATGTTGTTGTTCAAACATATTGTTCTATTCTCCCCATAAGCAATGTCGAACTAACTAGCTTTCTATTAGAGTCAACAACAATACAGTTCTTCTTCTGCTTTAAATTTGTGACCATATTGCCTTCAAGTTCATAAGCGCTTATTAGAATTGTATTTTCGCCTCTTAGTTCTCTTATTTTACCGGCAAGATCATCACCTGACATATCACATGTTCTATAATTCTATAGCAGAACATATATTTTTCTGCTTTCTTTTTTTCTCTATGCCTGGAATTTGGATACTAATATCTTGGATTAGGTGACATACTTGCAGTAACATGTTCTTCTATTGATATACCTGTAGGATAGTCTATTGTGTAATACTCAGCTTCTTTATCTTGCTAATCGATATTGCGGGTATCTTTGTTATTAACAGCCTTTCCATCTAGATATTCATTTCACACAATAAATATCAAATGTAACGGCGGATGAAGCATCCATAGCATCTACACAAATGAGTAGTAGTCGTGGCTCACTATTGTCAAAAGTTGTTTTTCTTGTTAATATCGATATATAATCCAAATACACTTCTTCATCGTCCTTGTTATTGGACTACTGTCAAATCTGAAAAATGGAGGTATATCTGCAAAGATTTTTGTATGAGGCCGCAGAAAGTTTTCAATCATACACCAGGAGAGACTGAGAATGAGACACCTCAAATGATTATCTATACGATGCAATTATATTTCACAGGTGAATCGTTACGAAATGTTCAAAAGTTTTTGAGATTGCAAGGGGTTAGCGTTAGTCATCTGAGAATCTACAAGTGAACTAGAAAGTGTGTTTGACCCGCTAAAGTAAATCGAACAATTTTATTTTAACATCTTCTGCAATATTAAGAAATAGATGATATTGCAGAAGAAACTAGTAATGCTGTTATTAATCAATCAGCGATATCGTCTTTACTATTGTCATAAAATTCTGACTCTTCTATTCAATAGGTTCACTTTGATTAGACAGATTTGGGAATGTGGCAGATAATGAAGATAATGATAGGTAATAATAAAAGGACAATATTTCTGTGGCTCATGGTGGATGTGTAACAGATTTGACGCTATTTTTCCACCGTGCTTATAGGTACATTCAAATAATCTCATTAGGTAACTGAGCTAAGCTCTGCGCTACCAAATAGAACAGAAAATGGCCTACACCATATCAGAACAGTATCATA
>JAREAI010000300.1:0-3608 GCA_029240435.1 Nitrososphaeraceae archaeon
AATGCTACCATAAGAAGGAAGTATGGCCAACAACATCCAAGACAATAAATACCATGATAAGCTCCCATCATGACTGCTCCAAGTTTACCCTTTCGCCATCTTCTCATAAAAAAGCTAAGAGGAGATTCACAATATCCAAGACATCTAATTTTTAGTGAGCTGAATTGATATATTCCAGATATAATCAGTACTATTCCATGTATAGTATTGATCGATATCTGTCGCTCTTCAGGTTCCATCTGTTGACTATTATTCATTCCTGGTTGTAACAATAATGCATCCAACACAACTGACCATCCCATAAACAGAGATATCCCTGTCAAAGCCCAGATAGCAAGATATGACGATAGAAAGAGAGAAATCTGATATGACTTAGATTGTAATATATACCTCAAACTGTGAATCATACTCTTGTTTGTTTTGTTTTCATTTTCTTTTATTATATTCCAATTGTCATTATTACTGCTATCATTAGGAATATCACGGTTCCTTTGATGCAACGTCTGACTATTATGATTAGTACCAGTATTGCTATTGCTATTGATATTGCTATTGTTACTATTATTATCAATGAGTCTATTGTAAAAAAGAATCATAGGTATAATAGCTGGAAACATCATGGCAGCCATTCCCGCTGTCCATATCATTACATATAATGATAATGCTACTGGACTGTTATAAAACATCATCATGGACGACATCATTGTATCGTACTGCCTTATCGATACAAGCCAACTAATTGCTGAGATCGATATAAGAAAAATAATAATTATGAAGGTCGATTTTTTCATATTATGTTACCATTTCCTTTTGCTAATAAATTTAGTAGCCTTGTTCATGCAAAACATGTGATTCTGTCTTGAAGTAGTAGATGTCTCCTAAAAGTAAATAACAATCACACACCAGTATATTATTGTGAATATATAATTATGGAGAATAGCTAAATCTACAGTAGAAGCCATTCTTACCAGAGTTATTCCATTGAAGTCCGTGATCATTGTAACTGTATTTACTTGAATGCGCAACTACTAAATCTGATCCAGGAACAGCAGTAAATGCTGGATTAACTATGCATGACTCTTTATTGGGATCTATTCCATTAATTCCTTCTATCTCCAGTTCGACTGAATTTTTTATATAAAGCCATCTACGCTTTCCATCTACACCAAATTCTATTGTAACTGATTTTATACCCAGTATTTCTCCAATGAAATTGGCAACTGCAGCAAAAAATCCACCTGCTTGACCAGATTAGATCCTTTTAAGTGCATCTGTCTGTTCTACTGATGCTCTATCGTCAATGTACAGTGCTGCCTTCCATTTTGGTCCTGTTACCATGTTACCAGGAGTATGAAACATTGCTACAACATTAAGGTTATCTAGAGTTAAATTCTCATAGTTTCCTTTTTGAATGTGCCAGGCACATGTAACATAACAATTGCCTTCATCAGGGTCTGATAAGAATATGCATGGACATGTTATATTACAGTTACATCCTTCAAAATAGTCTCCTTCAAGCTTCCACGATGCCTTTTGGATGGCAGCAGAATTTGACATACGCTGTAGTATTAACGGCTTCTATATAAGATTTTCAATTTACAAATTAGTCGAACATATACGTTTGAATATCTTGTGTAAGCATCATTAGTATACTAAATTTTTCTTTCATATTTTTAAAATAATTTTGTTATAGGTACATATTCTTGTTATGTCATTTTACATTAACTAAAAGGGTTCAATAACTAAAATCCAAAGCTTAGAGGGCTTCAAGCATGACATGTAACTGGGATCGGAAATCATGTATTTATAAATTTTATTCATGGATGTTCAAATAAAGTTCGTCATTAATATGATTTTTTGAATGATACTTTGCTTCACAATGTACTTTGAAAAATCAAGAATTTTTATATTTGCAATACAACAATTGTTTTTTATGAATCAACAGAAAGTTGACCAACTTGCAGAACGCATTATCAATGAAACAAACTCTGCTATGAGTTGTCTTACTTTATATCTAGGACACAAACTGGATCTTTTTAATTCATTGAAAGAGGGAGGTCCAGTGACCTCTAGTGAATTAGCTGCTAAAACCAATTATTCTGAACGTTATTTACAAGAATGGTTAGAGTGCATGACAGTTAATGGATACATACAATATGATCCTTCAACAAATAAGTTTAGCATAACTGAAGAACATGCAATAGTATTTTGTGATCGTGATAATAGCGCATATACTATTCCTTTTGTTTATTGGATTCCAAGTCTTTCATCAGTAATGGATAAATTACTTGAAGTATTCAAGACTGGCAAAGGTATATCTTATTCTTCTTATGGAATAGATTTGTTATTTGCACAAGGTGAAGGTAATAGACCTATGTTTGTCAACGATATTGCAAAATGGATTTCTTCTATGCCGGATATAGAAAATAAACTTAAATCGGAAGGAGGACGGGTTCTTGAAGTAGGTTGTGGAGATGGTTGGGCATGTATCTCATTAGCTAAAAACTTTCCTTTAATCAAGATAGATGCCATTGATGCAGATTCTTCTACAATCGATAATGCTTCAAAAAATGTAAAGGATGAAGGACTAGAAGAAAGAATATCTCTATATTCTACTCCAATTGAGAATATGGCTGCTAAGGAAAAATATGATTTGGTTATAACCTTTGAATCGATACACGATCTGGCGTATCCTATTGAAGCTCTACGAAAAATGAAAGAAATAGTATCTAGAGATGGAACTGTTTTAGTTGGTGATGTTAAAATGGAAGATAAATTGCAGGATAAAAATGATTTTGCAGGAAGGCTATATTATAATTTTAGTGTATTACTTTGTCTTCCACAATCAATGGCTTATACAAATTCTGAAGCTACAGGAGCAGCTATGACTCCTTCGACTTTTAAAAGATATGCAAATGAAGCAGGATTCTCAAAAATAGACACATTATCTATAGAACACTTTATATGGAAATTTTATCGGTTATCTCCATAACAAAACCAAAGCAGTATTATCAAATCGGGTTAAGAGGTGTGTGAATTGTTTTTGACACAATTTTGTAGTTCACTTTTAGAGATATTTATAAAAGATATTTCTTATTATCCTGTAGATAAAACAATAATGGCATTATATATAGTCAGAGCGAGACCAAAAAATGACCTGTCAGGTCTTAGGAAAGAATTGAATTCTGGTGAAATATCAAGACTTAGACCATTTGGAAAAACACTACAATATGGTTTAGATAATGCAAAAATTGATCCCAAAGATGGCTACGCTTTATGGATAGAAGAAGATTATTGTACTCCTCCACTAGCCATGGAAAGAGAAAGTGTTCTTGATAGGTATTTTGATGATATTACAGTTCAACTTATTGCATCAGAAAAAGAAGGATTAGATAGAATTGCCAATAATCCTAGACTTTGGAGTAAATAAAGTGGAAATAGATTAATTAAAAATTAAGTCATAATTAAATCTCAATTAACATAAATGAAACTTTAGATTTACAGATCGTTTGTGTTAAAGGGGTTCTGAGGGCTTCGAGCATGACATGTAATTGGATCTGTAAACTGGTATTTATTAATTGGTTATTTCAAGATCTAACACAAAAGGC
>JAREAI010000301.1:0-4081 GCA_029240435.1 Nitrososphaeraceae archaeon
ACAATTCAAAGAAATTAAATCAAAAAAAGAGGAGGTAGAACTTATTGTCTGATATTACGAGTAGTGTGGAATATACTAAGGTTGCCGAGATTAAAGGTCCTATTATTATTGTAGATGGGATAACAAAAGCCTCATTCGATGAATTGGTTGAAATTGAAACTTCAGAAGGAGAAAGAAGACTTGGAAGAGTTTTAGAAGTTGGATACGGAAAAGCAGTAGTCCAGGTTTTTGAAGGAACATCAGGCCTAGCTATAACCGGGACAAAGGCAAAATTTTTAGGAAAAACTATGGTTATGCCAGTTTCTAACGAAGTTCTAGGAAGAGTCTTTGATGGGCTCGGAAGACCAAACGATGGTTTACCCGAACCTATTCCTGAAAAATTTCTGGATGTAAATGGTGAACCGATGAACCCCGAAAGAAGAGAATATCCAACTTCCTTTATTCAGACTGGAGTATCAGTCATTGATGGAATGCTTACCCTTGTAAGAGGACAAAAATTACCAATTTTTTCTGGGTCTGGACTTCCTCATAACATTTTAGCTGCTCAAATTGCCAGACAAGCAAATGTAGTGGGAGCCAATGAAGATTTTGCTGTAGTTTTTGCTGCTATTGGGGTACAGTATTCTGAAGCTCAATATTTTAAAAGAAGTTTAGAGGAGTCTGGTGCCTTAAGGCGTAGCGTGTTGTTTCTCAACCTAGCTGATGATCCTGCTGCAGCGAGGGAGGAAGTTCCAGGAAGAAAAGGATATCCTGGTTATTTGTATACAGATCTAGCAAATAACTACGAAAGAGCAGGAAGAATTAAAGGTAGAAATGGCAGTGTAACACAGGTTCCTATTTTGTCGATGCCTGCAGATGATATCACTCACCCAATTGCTGATCTAACAGGATACATTACAGAAGGCCAGATTGTGTTGAGTAGAGAACTATTTAGAAAAGGTGTATATCCACCTGTTAATGTATTGATGTCGCTTTCTAGATTAATGAAAGATGGAGTTGGTGAAGGAAAAACAAGGGGCGATCACATGGAAGTTGGAAATCAATTATATGATGCATATTCTCGGTCCCAAGAAGTCAGAGCTTTAGCTGATATTGTGGGAAGAGCTGGATTGACAGGAGTAGATTTGAAATATCTTGATGTGGGAGACAAATTTGAAACAGATTATTTAAAACAAAGTGTAGACGAAAATAGAAACCTTGAAGAAACGCTTACAAGAGCTTGGGATATTTTAGCCAATTTACCCAAAGCTGAACTTACAAAAATTAAAGATAAAAACATTGAACAATACTTCAAGGAAGGTTCAAAACAAAAAGAGGCACTAGTCGAGTAGTGTATTAACATGTCGTTTGGAAAACAAGTTATCGCCACAAAGATTGAATTAATAAAGATTAGACGCTCTATGCAAATTTCGAAAATGGTACATAAAATTCTCGATGATAAAAGAGAAGTGTTATTAAAGAAAATCGATGAAATGATAGACGAGGCGAATAAAGCAAGAGAAGATATTTGGAACCCATTGGATGATATATACAAAGCAATTTTTCAATCCTATCTGACCTTGGGAACGTCTGTTATACAGTCTTTGGCTAGTTCGACTCCTCCTTCGATCTCAGTTGATGTCCATATTAAAAGAATTGTTGATGTTAAAATTCCTTCATTAGAAATATCTTCAAAAAATAAATCCTATTTAACATACGGATTCTCAGATACTAATTCATCTTTGGATCAAGCTACTAAATTGATTAGGGAGATTTTACCTGGTATTTGTAAAGCGGCAGAATATGAAAATGCAATTTTTAGTTTAGCTAAAGAATTAGAGAAAACTCAGAAACTTATCAATGCATTAGAATATGTGATTATACCGCAATATCAAGGCGCATTAACATTTATTAAATCTACATTGGAAGAAAGAGAAAGGGAAGAATTCGTAAGACTTAAGAAAGTGAAAGCGGTAATAGAGAGGAAGGCAATCAAATGACCACAAATAGTGAACTAATTGAAAAACTCTTTGAAGATTCAAAGAATAAAATCAAAGAAGAATACCAGACCTTCATAGCAAAAATTAAAGAGGATCTTAACAAATCAAGGCAACAGACCTTATACAAAATAAAAAGAATTTAATTATTTAGCTAAGTTAGTTTATTATTTCGATAGATTCTTAATATAAAGTTTGATACTGTTGGTAGGTCTAATTTATAACTCAGATATAAATTTTTGATGTAAGCCATTCTAATTAAATAAAATATTCATTATATTTTAAATAAATAACTAAATATTTTATAGACTAATAAAATATTAGATATAAATAAATAGGGCATCTTTTAACTTGCTTACGTAATTAAATTATGGAAATGAAATCAATTTCGACCATGGCATTGATAACAACTATTGCGTTAATTACACAAAATTATTTTACAAATGAAGCTGTTGCCCAGGAGGCACAACCTAGTGCAAGTGCAGGGATGAAATTTGTCGGGGCTGGATTAGCTTTTGGTTTAGCTGCGCTCGGAGCTGGTGTTGCAATTGGAGGTGTTGGTGCGGCCGGTTTAGCTGTTATCAGTGAAAGACCTGAATTGAGATCTCAAGCCTTAGTATTCACAGCATTAGGAGAAGCAGTAGCTATTTATGGTATTGTTATGGCTATTATAATATTGGGCCAAGCATAACCCTCATTTTTCTTTCTTTCATTACAATTAAAAAAATATCCATTTATCGTAGAGAAAATAAATATCTAGATTTCTTCTATTTCATTAATATCGATTAATCTAGCACAATATTTACATTTTAAAATTATTTTCGTTTTATCTAAAACTATTATGGTAGGAACAATTGCTTTTTCTTCATTACTAATACAATTAATGTTAGTACATTTAAAAATTCCTGTAATAGAATTTGGAACTTGAATTTTTCTTTTTTGAGCGACCTTGTAATCCTTTATAATATTTATAGTGGCATGAGGGGAAATGAGGGCTATTTTATCTGTATCAGAGTTTTCTAAAAATCTATTCTCAACTTTAATGATGTCTTTTTTATTTTTTTTACTACTAGGCACATTTAAGGCAACTGTAACAATATTTCCTTCTTTACCAGTTATATTAAGAGTTTTTAGGACATTAAAAGCCTTTCCAGGAACTATATGATCTATTACTGTGCCTTCCTTAATTCTTCGAACGAGTAATTGATTGAGATCTGACATCTCAGAATTATTTTTACTTCGATCTATTAAATATGGCTATCGTTAAGAAATAAAGAAAAAATAAGGTATTAAAAATAAAAAATTAATCTTTTATATCAATTATGTTTTATAGATTTGTGGTTTCATGTTTAAAACATTTAAAATTTTTTGATGAAACATGTGAAATTTGTAAAAAAGAATATTTCTTTGTTAAAGGTTTAGAAGATAAAGATGATGTTATCATCGACAAAAACGTCGAAGAGAGCCAGGATAAACAATCAGTTTATAAAGAATTTACAGAAGAAAAAGCAAAACAACTGTATGAAAAGTTATTTCTCTATTATTTAAAAAAACTCAAAGACGAAAAAGATGCATCAAATAAAGCAAAGTCAATAATTAATAAACAATGTCATATAAGAAATATTAAACCCTGGAATTGGATTTAAATCCTACAAATATCTAAAGACTCATTTGAACCTTAAATAAAAAACGAATAATCATAATCCTATTTTGTTAGATAGAAATATTTATGAGGAAAAATTCTATATTTTTTCTATCTTCTCCACTAAACCAGTCAGCAATTGAGTAAATGGATGATAAGGGTGTTTCAATACTGTTAGAAATTCCTTACTATCGAATTGAATATCACAATAACATGGTATATTACCAATTATTTCCATATTTACATCTTTTTTGAACATATTAGTAATGTTAGATTGTTCAGACATAACATTTGCATAATTGGCTTCTGGAGCATAAGAAGTTTCTAGAATTAAGTTTGGTGGAAGACAATATCCAGCAGCTCTATTGAAAAGCAAAAGAGATTTGGTCCCTAATTTTGTAAAAGCAGAATAAATTTCATTAGCCATTTTTTTTGTACCTTCAATGTCGATACTATCCATTTT
>JAREAI010000302.1:0-3592 GCA_029240435.1 Nitrososphaeraceae archaeon
TGTTATAGCCAACATGAGATTAGATGGACCAGGAAGTGGAGAACTAGAGTTGTATTGTGATATCATACCACAAAGCACTATTCTGCCAAATGTTTTCATGTTGTCAAGAGCTGCTTCTAGGTGTTTTCCCCCTACATTATCAAAGTAAATATCAATTTTATCGGGACAGATTTTTCGGAGATGTTCAGAGATGTCCTTCACTTCTTTGTAATTAAAGGCATTATCGATTCCAGCTTGATCAACAAGCCACTTTACTTTCTCCTCTGAGCCAGCGCTTCCTATAACATGACAACCTTTGGTCTTTGCGATTTGACATGCAACAGAACCGACTGCACCAGATGCAGCTGACACAAATACTGTGTCACCCTCTTTAAGCTCACCAATTTTTAAAAGTCCTACATATGCTGTAAGACCTGTCATACCAAATGTTCCAAGGAATGATTGAATTGGGGCTATGTTGGGGTTGACCTTAATAACATCTGAACCATTGGACAACCAATACTCACGCCAGCCAAGCATTCCTAAGACATATTCACCTACTGTAAACTGATTATTGTTTGATGTTATAATCTGGCCTACACATGCTCCTTCTAACGGCTGACCTAATTTGAAGGGAGGTATATAGCTATTACTTCCTTCTCTCATGCGACCCCTCATATATGGATCTACGGACATCCAGATGTTACGTACCAAGAATTCTCCTTCTTTTGTTGGTTCTGGAATATGAACTTGTACAAGTTTGAAATTATTTTCTGTGGGCATTCCATATGGGTATTCGGTTAGAGAAATTTCCTTGCTAACCTTTGTTACAACCATATATTACTTTGTAGAAATGAAGTTAAATGATTTTCTGTGCGTATGAATTTCATGAATGCCAAGTTAGTCTTGATTAATGATACTAGTAGATTTTGTACAGGTTATTCAAATCGGTTTAGTATGTCACATTATAGCCATTTATAGGTTTAAAGCAGAGCTAGCAAAAATGTGATAATTCAAGAAAAAATATGAATCAATATATGATATATTATAAAATATATTTATCTTTGCTAAATAAATCTAAATAATGGTCACAAGTTATGTAACATTATTAATATTATTTTAATTGCTGTCTTTCTTGTTGCATTATTTAACTTTAGGATTGAAGAGATTATTGCTAGAAGAAGTGATCCAACAATTATCTAAAAAGAATAATATATTTTGGACTAAATTCTATTGTTGTATACAATCTTAAGTTTTTCATGTATTTATAAAATACCTCTCTATTTTAATCTAACAATTATTTTTTTGTATAAAAGATCAAATGATTCGTTCTCTTGTTCCAAATAAAATTTACATTAAAAGAAGATAAAGTCAAAAGAAATTGGTGATTGTTTTGAATAATATTATCTTAACATATTTGTGGCTTATTTATGGAATATATTCTTGTACATTGACGTTCTTCTCTTTAACAATAAAGAAAAAGTCAATGACACAGCTGACAGCGCAGCAGCTGTAAAGAAGATCATATTGAACGATTCTGGAGAAGGATATAAACCAACAATACCCTCTATAGATATATAGAAAGTATGCATGTAGGTTCCTGCCAAGGCAGGACCTATGGCCATTCCAATGAATGAAAGTAGGGCTCCTATTGCTGTCGATATTCCCATAAACTCCCTTGGAGCAGAAGAAACGATCAAGTTCCAAATTGCAGTCATTGTCAGTGCTAGTCCAATCGCAATTATTGTAAGATTTATAGATACCAAGAGTCCTGTAGAGTGCAGCATCAACAGACCAACCTCTCCTGCAATGCTGATTGCACTTCCTAACACCGTCGGCATTATTTTTCCTAATTTAGATATAATGTAGGATGTTGCACTAGAAAATAGTAAGAATACTAGCATAAACGGAAGCTGGACGTAAGCCGCATATACAGCATCTCCCCCAAAACCTGCCGGTTGAGGGCTTCTTACTAATTGTACTATCGTAGGATAAACCAAAAATATTGTGGTCCCAGTAACTATCATCATAACATAGGTTGGCAACAAGATTCTTTGTTTTATCAGCCACAAATCAATCAATGGCATCTTTGTCCTTTTTTCTATAAAGATAAAGAGAATCAAAGAACCTGCTGATACGATAAAAGAAATTCCTGCAATTCCTATCGAATTTTCTAATGAGTTACTATTTTCTATGAATGTAAGTGCAATCAAAAAAGATGTTATCGTCGCTGAAAGTGCTATTGCGCCCTTAATATCTATCACAGACTTACTACGATTAATGACATTTTTTTCATCACTATTGTTATCATTTACAGATGGCTGTAGATGCTCCTGTTGTTGCTGCTTAAATTTATCATCAGTAGGAACAAATCGAGCAATCATAAAAGTTACAATCATTGCTGCTGGAGCTATAAAGAGGAATGTAGCATGCCATCCAAAATTCTGGATTATACTGGCACCTATTAGTAGCCCTACTACAGATCCACCTGAAGCTGCTGAGCTGAAGACTCCTACTGGCATAGAAAGTTTCTCAGGAGGAAAAGAATCTCTGATAATACTAAAAGCTACAGGAACTGCTGCTAAGCCTACACCCTGAATTATCCGGCTCGCGAGAAGAAAAGATATGTTTTCAGAAAATCCTCCTGCTACAACACCTACTACATACAATATAAGCAAGATAAGCAGTATTTTCTTGTTTCCATAGATATCTGAAAGCTTGCCTGCAATTGGTGTCATAACTGCAGCTACAATGAGATATGCACTGAATATCCAGGCTGCAGTGCTATATGGTATGTTAAAATCTTGCATAATCTCAGGAATAGCCGGTAATAACATAGTTTCGGAGAACATTATTACCAAAAGAGTACTGCTAAGTAAAACGAGAAGGAATCGAGCTGAACGACTATAGATTACTGCTGTTTTTGTTGTTCTGTGTTTTTCTATCCTTTTTCTATCCCGTTTCTTTTCCTCTCTCATTTCAGAAACTTTAATTTTAAGAATATATAAATTCAGAAGGTTAAAAATTATATGAATTATTATAGTTAATGATTTTCAATACCTTAGTAAAAAAGTATTTTTCCTATTAAGTTTTACAGTTTTAACATTAGATCTCTATTATAATGAGTAACATTTTAGTCAATATATTTGAACATTTGTTTATGTAGATATTTTGTAGTTTAGAAGATGTTCAGGAATTCTAACTGTTGAAATGACTAGAGAGCGCTTTGAGTATTTCATGTAATTGGGATCCGGTTGAATAAATTTAAATTTTCAGATTGTTAAACTTTATAGAATAATTAAAAATTATTTCTTAAATCATAGTAACATAAATATTGGAAAGTAAAAGTAAATTTTATTCTTGTTATTATTTTCTGAGACTGTCTTGTTCCCATAAAAATGTAATGTTTACATTAACAGGCATTATTATTTCCTTCTTTGAGATAATACTTCATTTAATATGGTCTGAAATCCCTCAATATAATGAGAATTTGAAAATTTATTTATATCATCGTTTATCTTAATTCGCTCTGTCTTTGGCAAATGATTAAAAACATACATTATAATTTCAGCAGCCTGTTCTATTGTATTAAATTGATATTCTTGTGGAACAA
>JAREAI010000303.1:0-4094 GCA_029240435.1 Nitrososphaeraceae archaeon
ATAATAGATCTGTATTTCAAAGTCTCTTCGACAGTTGGGCGGGGGAATCTACCTCTTTCATTTTTTGGTAAAATTTCACCAAACTTATGGTAATAGGAGTTAAGATAGTTCAAGTGAATCTTTATGTTTGAAAGTTTTTTATCGCCATACTTTTCCAATATTTTTTGGAAGAACCAAGTTACATGGGCTATGTGCCAATTCGGAGGGCTGCCAAAATCATTTGATTGAATGACAGCATCCTCTACCTTTAAAGGTTTGAAAAGATTGATAGTATTTTTCCTGACTGTAGTAAACTCTTTAATGAGTTCTTCAAGGCTTGTTATTAATTGATACACGATATATGGGAATAGGCAAAGCGGTGTATAAATTATTTCATCTTATTATTAGTTTAAATTACAAAGAAAAAAGTACTAGCAAGGCATCCAATAGTGAGGGTCAGTTAAATTAACTCTGTGGATGGAACTACCATCAACTTATTAACACATTATCAAACAAACAATTGCTAAACAGTTATTTTGTAGTCTAATATGATTTAATAGCAATGACAAAAATTGGGAACGCTTATAGATGGATGTATGGTCGTATGGCAGACAGACCAACCAATTTCAGTTGGGTCATTGATGGTAAACTTGCAGGTAGCGGTTTACCTATGAATTATTCTCAATTTTTTTGGTTAATTAAACATGGCATTAAAACCATTATTACTGCGAGAGAAGTGCCTTTGCCATCAATATGGTTTACTGACAGTATTGTCAATACAAATAATGGTAATATTGATTATTTGCATCTTAGAGTAGAAGATTACGGTGCTCCATCTATTGAAGAAATAGACAACGCAGTGGATTATATCCAGCACCAGATAGATAATGAAAAGCCAGTCATGGTTCATTGTGCGGCTGGTAAAGGAAGAACAGGGACTATATTGGCTGCATATCTTCTAAAAAAAGAAAATCTGACAGCAGAACAAGCTATAAAGAAAATTAGGAATATTCGTCCTGGCTCGATTCAATCTAATATACAAGAAATGACGATCTCTCTCTATGAGAATTATCTCAAGAGTGTAAAATAAGGTTATGAAATAAAAGAATGCAATATTATTTCTATAAAGATTTTCAAAAGATAAACAGAATGACTCAGAAATACTTAATGAATATTAACGAATAGTTTAGAATGCAGAGCGTTGAGATACCAAGTTTGTTATCATTATTGTCATTTTTACTGTTATCCTTGTTACAGAAAATGCAGATGAATATCATCATAAAAGAAATAGAATATCGTCGAGTGCGCTCGCTCGTTTTTTGTATAAGGTTCGTTTATCATCAGAACGCTGTTCTTGGAGGTCTTTATTGTATTTCGAATTGATATCGATCATTATATATGTGTGTGTGTATTATTTGATAGGGCTCTGTTAACTTAACAATAAAATCTATAGCTTCAGACACTTTATTTCTTGTATTGATACTTACGAAAAGAAATAGGACGTCTGCAAAAGATATTGGTTATGGTTTATACTTGTACTTTCTTGGTCTTTCATATCGTAATACAGCAAAAGCATTATCCAGATTTAAAAAAAGAAGTCATGTCTCCATTTGGAAATGGATGCAGAAATACAAACCAGAAAAAATATTTTACAACAGAATGAAAATATCTAAATTTATAGTTGATGAAACTCAAATTAAAGTAGGAAAAGATTACTTTTGGTTGTGGGTTGCCATTAAGCCAAAAGATAAGGATATTCTTCATATTCATATTTCAGCAGAAAGAAACATGTTTGTTGCAGAACATTTTCTACGTTCTTTAGTAAAGAAGTACGGAAAATACCCCGTTTCAACTGATGGTGGGACATGGTATCCGCAAGCATGTAAATTCTTGCAAATAAAACATCATCTACATTCACTATATGAAAAAAATATTATTGAACGAAGAATCCAATACATAAAAGACCGAACAGAATGTTTTGATGATTACTTCCCCTGTAGAAAAGAGAAGTGTAGACTAGAGCACATTATCAACTGGTTCAATCTTTTTGTAGACTATCATAATAAAGAGGTGATTACTTAAGTTAACACAGCATAATAGGAAGATGATTTGCTTAAGTTAACAGAGCCATTTGATACCTTAGGACTATGATATATCTATCTCTAGCTAATCAAGAAATCTGAGAACATTAGTATTTTAAAATTTTTTAAAAATGAGGTCTTATTCTATTGAAGGAACTGGAATCGATTCTTTCTAATTCTGGTTAGTTTTCCTATTATTGGAATAGGATAACCGCAGATCTTGCAGCAATTATTGTTATCCAGGTTCCATGAGCCTATACTAAATCCGTAACGTTGTATCGCAATATTCTTGCATTCCGGACAATATGTATGTTCCAATGGATGTCCTGGAACATTTCCAATATAGGCATATCGTAATCCCTCCTCTTTTGCAATAGCATGATGTTTTTCGAGTGTTTCAATTGGAGTATTTTCAAATTCCATCATCTTGTAATCTGGATGGAATCGTAAAAAGTGAATTGGGGTATCCGGTCCCAGTTCATTATAGATAAATTTACAGAGTTTTCTTGCAGACTCTAGATCATCTCCAACCTTTGGAACAATAAGATCTGTAATTTCAGTATGAATACTTGACTTGTCTCTTATTTCCTTTAGTGATTGAAAAATTGGATCAGAATTTGGAATGCCAATATATTGTCTTACAAATTCCAGCTTTCCACTTCCCTTAAAATCTACTGTTATACAATCTAAGAATTTGCTCATCATATTAACTGATTCAGGAGTATCATAGCCGTTTGAAACAAAGATGTTGAAAATACCTTTCTTATGAGCTTCTATACCACAATCTTTTGCAAATTCAATAAAGATAGAGGGCTCATTATATGTATAAGCAATTCCCTGTGTACCATAACTGACCGCAGCATCTATAACCTGGTCAGGAGTCATTTGGATACCTTCTATCTTGCGACGCTGCGAAATATCGTAATTCTGGCAGTATTTACAGAGCCAGTTACAACCTGTTGTAGCTATTGAGAATATAGCAGTACCGGGTCTATAATGTGTTACGGGTTTTTTCTCTATTGGATCGATATTACCTGCAATAACTCTTCCATATGCAAATAACTGCAATTTATCCTCAACTACACCCCGAATGCCGCAGAGCCCGATTTTACCTTCAGGTATCTCGCATAATCTAGCACATGCAGTACACTTTATCCTACCGTTTGAAAGTTTATGATAAAGCTCAGCTTCTTTACCTGACATTTCGTTTCGTTGCAATCTACCTTTAATTAGCAATACAATCTTATAAAAATATTATAGAAACAGTTAAGACAGGATGAATTAAATATTAGATATTTAACGCTCACTTACAAGCATTTGCATTATTGAGTTCTCCCTGTCGTACCATTAGTGTTTGCTCCTTCAGACCCACCAGTCGGAATCTGTATAAATGGAGTAGTACCTCCTGTGCCTCCGCCTCCTCCACCTGTTACTAGAGGCAATTTACCATCCCATCTCTGAGTCTTTAACCATTCTAAATAAGTTGGGCTAGATCGTAGTTGTTCGTCAATAATATTAATTGCCCGCTTTTGCTTCATTTTGTTGTGCCTCTATTTCTATTCTTCTTAAGTCATTTTGTGCTTGTAATGCTCTCTGCTGAGCTTCAACTTTTGCTTCAACTGCTATTCTAAATTGCTCTGAGAATTGGAACTCTGTTATAGATATGGTATCAACCAAGACATTATAGGGAGCTAATCTTGCTTTGATCTGTTCTTCTATTTGGTTCTTTACAGTTTCTCTCTTTGTAATGAGTTCTTCTGCGTTGAATCTAGCAGTTACTTGTTTAACAGATTCCTGAATTGCTGGAGCAATTACTCTATTACCATAATCAAAACCTAGTCTTTTGGGTTCTTACTTCCATCTGAATTACACTATCACGAAATGGTGTCACAAAGTGTATTCCTTCATCTAATGCGATACCTGTGTCTACAGCACCAAATCTTAATAAAACACCTCTATGACCTGCATCAACTATCTTTACACTGGCACTAACTACAAACAATAGTATTATAATGCCTATTATAGCAGGAATTA
>JAREAI010000304.1:0-5568 GCA_029240435.1 Nitrososphaeraceae archaeon
AAGGCAATGAAGGCAATGAAGGCTCTATAGAAGATAGGTGGTTTACAATATTAATTTCAATTAGAGAATTAGTATCTGGGTTGACGATTTACTGCTATTTTCAATAGAATTTAAGCCTAAATTAGCCATATACTACTGTCTGCAGCATTATAATATTGTTGATGTAGAGAAGAGGTATTCTCTATATGCCTTCACTGCTTTCACTACCTTCACGTTCTGTAACTTGTTTGGATATAAATTCACAGTCCATTTGCATAGTGTATGGAACTGTAGATGCTTCCTTCACTCTATATCTTATACCTATGTTATCCTTTGTATTTTCGCCACATTTCATTTTGAAAGACAGTTCATAAGCATGTCGCATATCTCTAAATTGTTGATTTAATGAATTGACACATTCAGATATTTCCTAAGTATTTACTGACTCAGATAATCTGTACATATTCTTTGATGAGCTATTGACGTTTCTGATTGAGATTATACATAATTTGTATATATATATATATATAAAGAGTATATTTCTCAAACTTCAATAATTAGCAACGTATTAAATCCATTTAATAGTTAGGAGAATTCTACTCAATAAACCAGATACCTAGATGAGGTATGTGAGTGTGTATATATATTAACTGATAACTATGAGTGAAGAAAGCGAGAGAGAAGAAATTAAAGACGAACTCATCAATTACAAGATGAAGAACAAGAAGAATTAGACGACGAAGAGGAAGAAGAGGAAGAGAAAGAAGTTAGAAGAGCTGAATGAGAAGAAGACTGCAGCAATAATAGAACAAATATTTCCATTAATTTCTCTTCAAAGAAATACATCGTTTATGATTGGTTGCATCTTCTATCATCATCCTTTCATAAATCCAATAGTAAATCCTGCTGATATACTACCAGTTAATGGAATACCAAAGCTAGTCATTGCTAACAATGAGGATGCTGTTGCGGCAGCCGCATGGCCATCACCGCTAATACCTGGAATCTGCGTAATGATTGCATTTGAAAGTGTTGTAATAGCTCCTTCAGATACTGTTTGAAGTTTAATCCAGTTTATACTGGCTATCTGATGATATTGTAGGTACGCTAATCCAGTCAAGAATAATCCAACTATTACAGCTAGTAATTTAATTACTTTCTTTAAAGCGTATCCGATGAGAAGACCCACAAAGAAGCCACCGCTTATTGTGGCTGCAGTTGGACCGAAACTTTCAACAATGCTCATAATTCTAGATGCAGCTCCTTAGGAGTTTAGGTGTCATCATTATGCAATGACTACTACTACTACCCTGATCCCTCTGTATTGGTACAGTCCTGTATACGGTAACATTGATAGATATGAAAATCCAGGCTATGGAATGAAAACTCTTACCAGCATATTTTATGCATACAAGATCTTCTATACCTATTTGGTTACCAAAACCTTTGATGACAATTTGTCTTTGTTGTATCATGTTATCTATTTTCTCTACAAGAGCTATAGCTTTTGTAGTAGACTTTTCTAGCCAATATTAGATGAATATGATTTAGCCAATTGTAATACAGATAGAGATGATATTTGACAGCGATATATATGGAGGAAGTGAGAAGTACTCTTGTAACTAAAGCTCTGGAGGGAGAATTGTATTACAAGGAAATAAATAGAGAGGTTGTAGAGAAGGTGTACGATATTTATTTTAAAATATATGTAAAGTTACTTTACTATAACTCTCCCTGTCATATACGGATGAATTATGCACAGATAGTCATATGTTCCAGCCTTTTGAAAAGTCATAGTAAATGTATTTCCAGACCCAGGATACAGATTCTCTTGTCCTTTTGGCAGAAGCCATCCAGAATTAACATAATCTTCAGTTCCACTCATAGAATAGTTTGCATTTTGCTTCATATAAGTGACATTCTTCCCTCCTCCTGTTGTTGGTGAATCTTTTATTACTACAACAGGATTGTACGCTCTTTTATTGACAGCTATTATAGCATTATTGTCTGGACTCATAAGAGGTTCACTATTAGAATTTGGAATAAGTGGCATAATCTGTGTGGAATTAGTAGTAGTAGTAGTAGTAGTAAATGGTGCTATTAGATCTGCTGCATAAGATTTATTATTATTATCACTATTATTATTATTTAAAACAAACGTTACAGTGTGTGGTTCTGGTACTGGTGTTGGATTATACCAAGTTATGCTTTGGCCAGCTTTAATTTGCACTTGTTGAGGTGAGAATAGTATTATTGCTGCATTGCCAACTCCTATTCCAGCTTGTACCTCTTTGACTTGTTCTTCTTGTGCATAAACTGCACTGATATTCATTATTGTTAACCCTATTGTTCCTAGCAGTATAACTGCTGCTGAAATACTGAGAATTATGGTTTTAAATCTTAGTCTTGTTTTCATTATCGTGCAGTATGATTAATAACATAGATAAAATTTTCTGATTTATCATTTCATTGCTCCTAATAGATTATATGATAATCACCTAATTCTAATTTAATGACCACATGGCTTTCCAAGTCTGGCTTGTCTGATAAATCATAAACTGTGTTATATGATAGACAATCATGCTGAGATATCAAAAGTGTGTTTTACTGAAGTAGATAACTAAGTTCAATCTTTATAATCATATGAACAAACAACAAAGTTCAACCAAAATCGATTCTAATGATACGCCCACCAGGAGTAACCCCACCTCTTTATCTTTAACGATTGAACCATTTTACATTGTAACGCCTGGTGCAACTTATGGATTGTCAGGAAAATTGACAGATTTGAGACATGGTAGACCAATGCGTTCGCAGCGAATAATCTTCGAGAATGGTGAAGGCATTCCTCCTATTAATAGTACAACAACTGATGATTCAGGAAACTTTAGAGTAAGTGGATTAAGAGCACCTACGACAGAAGGTGATTACAACCTCCGAGCTCGCTTTGAAGGAAGAGGAGGATATGAACCATCGGCATCTCATGTTATTACATTGAGAGTTTATCATTGATGTTTTATATAAGGAAGCGAGAATACTGCGGAACTCACTATCATGTCAAATTTGTTTTACATCACTACGAGCCCCATAAATCTTGACGCTTTATTTAGGTCATAATATAATAGGATATTATACACGGATGTTTGTAACTGAAGAACAAGATCCTGTGTCTATTTTCATGTATCCTCTAAACGCATCTGAAACTAAAAGGCGATATCCACGTTCTCCAGGGGAGCGTTGATGATGTGAGTAACGGTTGATATGGAGAGTGTGCGGTCACTGGTCATATGATTCCCTTTTATGCCCCAAATTTGTAGCTTTGTATACTGCGAACGTTCCTTTCAGCAAGATCAATCTTTTTGTTATGGCGTAAAGTTCTATCTCTTAGGCGGCACAATAATCGGTCTAATCAGTTGAACCATCCTATTTCGTCTTTGCTAGAAGTAATTCCTACTTTGTTAGTTGATCTGCTAACAGCAAAGGAAGAAGAATCAGATATTGAAGCACAGGTGGATCAGCTATAAAATTCCTAGACTTGTTCTAAATAAATTCAATATCAAATTACTCGTCATAGGTAATATGAGAATCTACTATCAATTCAATTCTAGGTAGTATGGTTATGCGCTCTGATAATCTTTTACCTATCTGTTACTAAATAGGTTATGAAAGATCCTTGATAATCTTCATTCCTTCCTCAGCGGTAAATGCTTTCAAGGTTTTGGTTCTCGCATTTCCAGCTGGCCCAACTTTGAGCAACAGAGACATTACTGTTTCATCATTTGGAGCTTCTATAATTATTACCATGTCATATTCTCCAAAAGTATAGTAACCCCCAATCAATTTTCCACCTGCTTTTTCGACCGATGCTTTAAAGGAACTGTAACGGTCTGCTGCAGATTCTTTAATTTTGCTAATGCCTTGCTCTGTCCAATTTATGAGTAAGATATAGTGAGACAAATGTAACAGATGGACAAATTTGCTGCTATTTAAGTGTCATGCAATAATTAGTTCGGGTATATTATATGCAATAATACATATCGCAATCTTCATAAAATCCTGTAAGACAATAATAATAACATCACCAAGTATCTTGAACTCAATAAGGATATCCTATTGGATTTGGCCGAAAAGACCTAGATAAGGAAACAACGAGTCACGATGATTTGTTTGATGCTTTCAGGTTATCGCTGCGATTCTGGCATTGATATATCTGTATACTTCACTCTTTTTCGTCCTTTAAGTGGTCATTGGATTATCTCGACCCATTGAGATCGCCATTCAGGTGGTTCGAAAGGATCTGCATAGTAATGCGTTTCATGTGCGACCTTACCATCTCTGAACTCCATGACGGCTACTACATAGACTGGACGCCCATCATAGGTGATAACCAATTCAGTTATCCAGAGATTTCCTTCTCCACGAACTCGCAGGATTTTAAAAGTAAGTTTAGTGGGGTAATGTGCCCTGAGTTCGTATATGTTGTGCTTACCCAGGATTCGTTCGCCTGACTGTGGAAATTCAACTACAACATCATCATGATAAATCTCATGCACTCTCTCTAAATCAAGAGCCACTGTGGCTTCCCAGTAACGATCCAAGGTGGCACGTATTTCTGGGTTATTCAATATCTTCCTTGATTTTATCAGTGACCTAGATTATTAGTCTTCTCTTCGGCTTCAAATATCTCTTGATCTCTATTCTACAGTTTATTCATTTAGCCTTTCATAAATCCAATAGTAAATCCTGCTGACATACTACCCGTTAATGGAATACCAAAGCTTGTCATTGCTAATGAAGAGGCAGTTGCAGCAGAATGCACATCACTACTACTTTGAATTTGTATAATTGCATTTGAAAGTGTTGTAATAGTACCTTCTGATACTGTTTGAAGCTTATTCCAGTTTATATTAGCTATCTGATGATATTGTAGGTATGCTAATCCAGTCAAGAATAATCCAACTATTACAGCTACTTTTTTAATTACTTTCTTCAACACGTATCCAATTAGAATACCTACAAAGAAGCCACCGCCTAAAGTAGCAGCAGTTGTAGTTATTCTTTCAATATTTTCTGTTCTTGTCGTTGCTCCAATTGCTGTTCCATCTTATTCACAATCTTCTTCTGATACTACTGATGAATCAAAGGCCCTGGTTAGTAGATCTTTGGCATAGCTTCTCTGTTCTATATTATTATATTACCAAAGTGAGATCTCTATTCAAAACTCTAATGATTTTCCTATATTCGTCAATTGTATAGGATGAATAACAAGTTCCCAGTAGAATATCAAATAAAAGGTAGTAGTAGCAGCATTATTCATTGACCCACATATCCAACAATGGTTACTTTGTATTCTATTCTAGTTATTGTTACAGTAGTTTTAATTCATTTAATAGGTTTTATTACTGCTTTAAACCGTACATTTCCATTAGCTACTTTGTCATATGCATTGCTAATTTCTTCTAAGGGAAATATCTCAGTCATTACTCTTACCTTACCTCTTGCAGCATAGTCTAATGCCTCATAAAGGTGCTCTCTATCATTTTGTGTAGAGCCTATGATGCGGGTATGGTTGAACAGGATCTCTGGGGA
>JAREAI010000305.1:0-3575 GCA_029240435.1 Nitrososphaeraceae archaeon
CTCAATTATTTGCTTGCATAGGTTATGCACATCTATTGTCATCTTTGATTCTGTTCTCTATTTCTCAAATAGATTAATAAAGCAATATATAATATAACATGCAACTTGATTAAAATAATGTTCTTTTCTTTTAAGGGTCGAGATAAAATACATGAGACTTTCAATAATAACTAGGCTCCACCGAAATTAAGCCCTTAAAATTAAGAGATGGTAGAGATATAGGTATAATATATTCAAGGCATATAACACAGGCTACATAAATTAAAACTATTTTAAGAAATGTAACATAATCTTTGATGCTGTGTCTTGAAGAAGATAGAAGCAATTGTAAGAGCAGAAGTAATGAGCAGAGTGAAAGAGCATCTTAGGGAAATGGGAGTTAGTGGTATGACAATTACTACAGTAATGGGTTGGAGTAAGCAAAGAGAACTTCATTTACAGTGGAGAGGCAGGCCCGTATCATATGATCTTATCCCAAGGGCGAAATTTGAAATTGTTGCGCCAGATTCACAACTAGATGATATCATTCAAGCCATTATAGATACTGCTAGAACTGGTGAACCTGGAGATGGTATTATTTTAGTATCTACCGTAGAACAAGCAATTAATATACACTATCTTGGGAGGACATAGATCATATCATCAATACTATAGAGAAAATTTATACTACTAGTGATTTGCACAATCGCCCTTACTAATAATCATCAATGTAATGGTTCTTTCATTGCTTGTGATGTAATCGTTTGTATTTTCTCTACCTTCTTCTTCTTGTTTGGATTCCTTAATTACTTTATTATGTAGTGACTTGTGTTTTGAAATTGATTCTGTTACCCCAGTCAATCATTTTATTTCAAATGAATCAATCATCTTCTGTGCAATCTGCAAATCCTTTTCGTAGTCTTCTTCTTGTGCAATATATGTAATAATATATGCTTTGTCGTTTTTTATTGTCCAGACTTGCATTGTCTTTAGCCCTTCTATATTAGTAAATACTATTTTATATCCTGGTATATCTGCAAGTGTAGTTGTGCTTGACTCAAGAAGATTTTCTCCGAGGAGATTGATCTGAATATTTGTATACTCTTCCAATGTCATATTATGGAAAGGTAGATTCTTCACTTGTACCTTAAGGTTCTTTGATAGTGATGTGTCGGCAAGAGGATAGAAATCGATATCAGCAGAATGTTGTAGAAAAGAAAGATCTAATCTTCCCCAATCTGAAGGGTGTTGGATTCTTATTCCAAAGGTAGGATTATCATAAATTATCATTTTGTCGCTTGTCTGTGCTAATGTTGTTGTTGTTCTTTGTTGCCCTGTAAGTGAGACCGACAATAATGAGGTTATCATGATTATTAGCAAACTAAATAGAAGAACTTTTGCCAATTTGTCTCTTATACAATAACTAATTATTATAGGAGTATCTTAACGTTTGTTGTGGATATATATCAATAAAATGCAAAATAGTTCTATATCAATGCTGAAATAGTATAATAATAATACAGTTTTATCATTATGTGAAAAGCATTGTGCATCTGAGAGAAAACCACAGAAATAACAGTCTAAAAGTTGCTATGGCATTTGCAAAATTTCTTGATAGATCTATTGCTATTATATAAAGAAGAAGCAAGAGATGTGTATATATCATTACCTCCTAGGTTGACCTGAGTTTAGCACAATATTGAATGTCCCAAGGTAGGATTGCTCATCATCGTCTTTAGTCAGATTGAGCATCAGATGCTCTCCAGTGTTGCTTTGCACAGGCCATCTGATGAGGCTCCTCTGTAGATCATATCCTCTTCATTCGTCACTTCGGGAAGTCCATGGTTACTGTATGGAGGTTGTGTATGCACCTGTTCGCTGATAGAATTGTTAAGGTAAAACTGCGATGTCCACTCCAAAGTTTTCTCTGACCATTCAAATGTGCGAACCTTGACATGTATATGAATAGCTCTGCCCTCATACCAGCCTGGATAAACCGTAGTGAATCGAACAGTCCCATTATCGTCTGTAACTTGAGATCCACGAAGGTACATCATTCCCCCGGTACCAGCGTCTTGAACACCTGAATAGACTCCCTGAGAATTGGCATGCCAGACATCTACTTGTGCGCCACTAAGAGGAATACATGAACCATTGTCTACGTCATAGACGTGAAGTGCAAGACGCAATGGAACTCCTTGTTGCACTGAACCGTCTGAGGGATCTGATCTGATGTCAGAACGATTGGGCATATCATCAACAAAGTACGGGCCTTCGATTTGTTGAGGTGTACCTTCTTCTTCGATTAATGAGGGTGTCAGTGTGCATGTCTGGTTTGTTGACGCGCTGATTTGAGTTGCAGATAGCTCGGGAGATGGTGGTCCGAACTGTCCAGGAAAGGGCCCAGGAGGGGAAGGAGATACCATCCCTTGGTTTGATAGAATTGATTGCGCAGATGCTATATTATATCCTATTGGTGTATATTATTATTTAATACTCTTCATGTCTTTAGAACAACGATAGCGATAGCAATAATAGTAAAACAAAATATTAATGAGGATGACGACCAACTAGACAGAAAATGTAAATGTCTTCAAGAACAAATGCAAAGAATACGATGTGCTTTACCTCGCGACAAGAGCCCAGAATATAATAATGAAAAAAGATGTTGAATATATTAGAGTAGCTTGAAATTATCATAGGATTATATTGAGATTATTATAGATTAACAAAGATGATAACAATATAGATAGGGGAATAGTGATATAGTAATAATACTACTAGTAAGATTTAGTTTCTCAATTTCTTCATATAATTAGCTAGTTTGTTACTTTTACTGTTGCGAGTTATTTATCTGTAGTATACGCTATTCGTAAACAGGTTTACCGTCAGAATTATACCTCTTAACTCTCCGTTCAGTTCTTTCTCCCTTTGGAGAGGATGATGACGATTGGGTGGATGATGATGATGACGATTGAGAGTAAGAAGACTCGTTAGCAATTTCTGTAGTAGCGGTTGTTCTTGGTCTACGTGTTCTTGCAATACCTAATATTACTCCTAATCCTATCATGAATCCAGCAGTTGTAGCAAACATGAACATTTGTTCAGCCATTATTATTATCATCATACATAATAGTCAGAATTAAACATGTCGGTAACAAGTGCTGAGAGCGGTATTTGAGCCCATAATCAGTAATTGGAGATTCTTTAGATGAATGCAATTTGTATGGCTCTCTCCACTTAACAGAAGATTATAGCTTGATACACATATTATATCGTCTTAGTTCACAAGAAGTGAACATAGACAAAATATAATTTTTTATTGTTATGCATTACACTTTTGTACTTTCAGGTCAATATTGGAAAAATATCCTCGCAAAAAAGCATATCTTTGTCTTAGTTTATCGTATATATATTTTAAGAAAAGTATCTTTTTTCAGCGTAGAATTGGATTTAACACCATAATAAGCCAAAGAACAATAAGATATCTTATTTCGGAAGATAAGAAGAAGAGTTTGTTAGAATTTGTGATTGATATTCTCATTGATGACAATAAAATATGCTAAATAAAGTATGAATATAATAATATAATGCAT
>JAREAI010000306.1:0-3562 GCA_029240435.1 Nitrososphaeraceae archaeon
ACATGTAGAAGTATAGACTACGATATCAAGCATGGAGTTACAAATGAAGAAGTCCTCTCGCTTCTACAAAAAGTTCGAAACCATTCATCTTTTTCTAGTATTCGAGAAAATGAAGGATCTATAGAAAGACTGGAGGAAGTAGAAAAATACTTTGTACCATCTAAAAGTAAGAGATGGTAGCAAAATATCAACTCCTAATTTGAAATAGATTATATCTCGGATTATAAAGAAGATAGAATATTTTATATTTAGCAATGAAATTGTTTGCACTGATTGTAATATGTCAAAGTTTATTTTTGAATATCATACCTATAGTAAGGCATTATCACTAATCGTATGATAATAATAAAGTGATTTCTGAATTTTTTTGTGTTTTCATGTCACCATTAGTAATAAAATTTTATTAACAAGAAGATAAAGATTATATGAGAAGTAACTGGCTCAATTAACTAAGGCTTAATTCTCTGATATCAAGTAGTGATCTTCTCTTTAGAATGCACAAAGCTAGAACTGTCTGTCTGTACTAGTGTATAGTCGCTGCGGCTGAAATGAATAGTTGTAGGAGGACAGACTAAACGATAGCTGCTATCGTATATACACCTGTTTCTTAGTTCTAGGAGTTATAGATTTGACTCAAAGTAGCTAGAACCTGTAATAAGAATATAATACGTCATACACATATACATACATACACACATGTTTCTATCTGGAAATAATAGATTAAGAAATATTCTACATATGTAGCCAGCTTCAGTGTAAATAGAGACACACATATCGTTAAGGAAATATTTGTTGGTGATACTCTTTTATAGGTAGATGGGCAGAGGGATACTACTGGTCATAGATTGCGTACAAACCTAACCTCAAATCATGTATTATGATATGCATTTAGCAAGAGAAAGACCAATTTGTATATATCGGTTTTCAAACGGGGTAAGAAAAGAACAATATATGGTGTTAGAAAGCCTATGTTTACAGATACACTAGTTGGTATATTTACATATATATAGACATATATATATAGACACTCATGTATATGTTAATGTTGAAGCATATATTACATATAATATTAAATTAAATAATATAAAAGAAAGATTCATCCTAATAAACAAAAATTAAGACTGACTGTGTTTTGATTATGACTATTTTCCATCCAGGGTAAAAGATGAAATACAAGCCAACAGGTCAATAGGGTTGAATTATTTGAACTATTCTTGCATGTATGAAGGGAGATGATTAGATTCTTGCCATTTCTGATGTTTGATGGAGGTCAAGTTATCAGAGCCGAGATAACAAACAAACCATATTGAGTCATCAATACTCGCAATTAATAATTAACCCAATGTGAACTTTGATGTTTTTTCTAATGCCTTGGGTCATGTATATAACGAATAATTCTCATGGTGAATTTATAAGATCTTGATTCTTAAAAATGCCTTTTCATAACCTACCTGTCAAAAATTATACATATTATTATGGATTTTCTAAATAGGAATATAAAGAACCATAATAGACTTGTCCTCTGCTGTTAGATGAGATTAATCGAATATCAAGGTAAGGAGTTGTTTGATCAATATGGCATTAGAATTCCAAAGGGATATCTTGCAAATACAATTGATGAGGCTCAGCAAGCTGCGATTAAGATTGGCTATCCTTTTATGCTAAAATCACAACTTACTATAGGTGGAAGGGGAAAAGCCGGAGCAATATTGAAGTGCAATTCAGAAAAAGAATTGAAAACCAAATTCTATGAACTTTTAGATAAAGATGTAAAAGGAGAGAAGTCTCGTGGAGTTTTACTTGAAGAAATGGTTGACATGACAAAAGAGCTATATTTGTCTCTTTTCCTCAATAGAAGCAAGAGATGTTATTCTCTTATTGCATCGGCTGAAGGGGGAATTGACATAGAAAATGTGGATAATAAAGTAATTATAGACATACCCATGAACGGATTAAGTATGCAAACTGCAGAAGACATAGCTCATAAACTAGGTCTAACAAGTAGCACTATAGTATCTTTTGTTGATTTTACCATGAAACTTTCGAGACTCATGGAAGAAAAGGAAGCAGAGTTGGCAGAGATAAATCCTGTTGCCGTACTTGGCGATGGCTCTCTCATGGCTCTTGATGCTAAAGTGATCATAGATGATAACGCAACCTTTAGGCATCCAGATTTGAAAAAGTATGAATATATTTCGGAATTAGAGGCACAGGCACAGAAGAGTGGATTTTCTTTGGTAGAATTAAATGGAAATATCGCAATAATAGGTAATGGTGCGGGGCTTGTAATGTCAACGCTAGATATGGTTTCAGATGCGGGTGGTAAAGCAGGCTCTTTTCTTGATTTTGGTGGTAGAGCTACGACCGAAACGATTTATGAAGCGTTAAAAGTGATAAGCGGACTAAAAAATATAGATGCTATTTTAGTAAATCTCTTTGGAGGGATAGTAAAAACGAATCTTGTAGCACAGGCAATACTAGACGCATATAACAATGATATTCTCCATGTTCCAGTATTTGCGAGAATTTCTGGAGCAGAATCTGAAGTCGCTAAAGAAATGTTAAAGGGGAGTTATGCCAAATTATATGACACAGTCGAAGAAGCGATAAATGCTGCAGTAGAAGAGGTTACAAAAAAAGAGGTATAGAAATGAATAAAAAATTTGATATATTTGACATTTTGATTGGAGATACGGCTGATAAAGATTTTGAAAAAAAGCCTGTCATAATTCAAGGAATAACAGGAAGTTATGGTTCTACTCACACAAGACTAATGAAATCTTACGGTACTAATATTGTTGCAGGAACAACCCCTGGAAAAGGAGGCCAGAACTTTGAAGGAATTCCAATTTACAATAATATGGCTGAAGCAGTTAAATCTACAGGTGCTAAAATATCTGGAATATTTGTTCCTGCACCATATTTTCTCACTGCTGCAAAAGATGCCTTGGATAATGGAATAAAATTATTAGTCGCTATCCCTGAACATGTTCCTATCAGAGATTCCATCACTGTTGTAGAATATGCTATGAGTAAAGGTGCGAAAATGGTAGGACCAAATACACCAGGTGTAATTGTACCTGAAATAATGAAAGTTGGTATCATGCCTGCTCAGCCTTTCAAAGCAGGAAATACAATAGTATTTTCGAGAAGCGGAACGTTAATGTATGAGGTATCTTACAATTTGACTAAAGCGGGTTTTGGACAAAGACTGTGTCTTGGCATTGGTGGAGATCCAATCAACGGAACTAATTTGATTGAAGCTTTTGATATGGTTAAAGATAGAGATGATGTTGATTCAATAGTGGTAGTGGGAGAGATTGGAGGAGATGCAGAAGAGCTATTAGCAGATTATTTAATAACTACAAATTATTCTAAACCTGTGGTGGCGTATATTGCAGGTAGATCTGCCCCAAAAGAAAAGAGAATGGGACATGCTGGTGCCATAGTATACGGCAGCTATGGTTCAGCAGAATCTAAAGTAAACAATTACGCAAAAGCCAATGTCGAAGTTGCAAAAAGACCCAGAGAGGTACCACAATTACTATCAGAGAAGATTCAT
>JAREAI010000054.1:0-12029 GCA_029240435.1 Nitrososphaeraceae archaeon
TAAATCATAGATGGATTTAGTGTCACATTTTTGTCATTCATCTTTACCATTAGCTGTTTTAGCTACTTTTCTTTTGTTGTTTTTATTGTTATTGTTTTTCTGTAATCCCATTGCAGTGTTAACATCTTTAGATTCTTTATTGATATAATCTCTATCTGTTAAAATATTTCCTTTGTCTTTCTCTACCTGCATTCTTTCCATGTCCCAATTATGATCTCCTGTATTTTTGATAGCACTCTTTTTGTTTACCATGATGATAATAACAATGATTATAATGCACTGTATTAACTATAAAGAGTAGCAGAATAAACCTCAATCTAGGAATGTGTGGTCCATAGTCCATAGCAACCATATATATCTATTAATATAGTCTAAAAATTCATTGTGTATTTCTATCTATCTCTCTCTCTATCTATCTATTTGGCGTCAACGGTAACATTGTAATTAAAAATTGTCAGCAGATCATTGATCAAGATATCTATAATTTTAAATCACTTAACGAATGTTATATATACTAATTCATTTATCCATTAATCAGGCCAGTATATTCAAATACCGTCAAATATATTGTTATTAATATAGATGAAAGCAACGTGTGGTCATCTTGAAGAAAAATCATTCACGAATGCTAATGATGGATTATGCAGAAAATGTCATTCTAATTTTGCATTCTTATTAGAGATAGAAGCGAAGTATGGAGAAGATGCATTAGTAGAATACTGGTATGCAATGATACTTACTCATTTATCATCAAGGGAAGATAAACAAGGAGTTAAATGCTTCATAGACCATTTAACAATGTTTTACCAACGAAAATTAGTTGAGGTTCCATCAAAGGAAAATTATACCAAAAAAATGCTGTATATGTTACACTCAATTCAAGAACCATTTGATATAGAAGATTTAAGGTAATATTTCTATACAGGCAGTTATTGTTCTATTTTACTAATAGAAATATAATGCCTATTCTTTTATTTTTCTAATTTTCGTTCTATGATTTCATGACCAGTGGATGCTTTATGATCCATTGCCATTTCTTTATCTATAAATTCCTTATCGCATGGATTGCAATGGTAAGATATCTTCATATCACTGCTATGCACTCTAAAGACCATAAAAATTCTCATTATAATTAACTGAAAATAGTAACAGAAGGCTGTACTTGTAAGTAGTGTAATCATAGGATTGCACTAGACTGTATAAAAGCCGATTGCAATTGTTTGTACATATGCAAATCATTCTATGGTTTTAGATGGAATAGAGGGATTTACTTCATCAAAACCTCGATAAAAAATTATACCATACAAAGAAAAATTCGTTATGAATAATAAAGAAGGTACTTAGTTCGGATATCACTTGGGGAAGTAATACTAGAAGGTAATCTAACCATTCCTCTTCTTCTGCTTCTTCTGTTGCTTCTGCTTCTGATTCCAACCAGTTATTTCATTTTCTATGAGAAGTAATCTATTGCTAGACTATATATTTGAACACAAAGACATACTGAAAATATCTTTTATTTCAGCCATAAACCGCCAGTCTAAGTACTAGGAGCACATGAATTTTAGATTGACAGCTATAATAGAATCTTTTAAAATTCCTGCTTCTTGGCCTTAGTGTTCTACAGCAAATGAGAGTTTGATACAGGCTCGATATTCTGCAATCTTGCCGCTATTAGGATCTACTTTTGCAGTCATATCTGTAATTTCTATTCCTCTAATTCCACGTATTGTTTTTTTAGCTTCATCTACTGCAACTTGAGCAGCATCTTCCCAACCTTTAGTAGAACTACCAACAATTTCTACTATTTTTGCTATATGGACCATATAACCAGCATATGTCTTATTCCATATATAATTGATATAAAAGAAAATTATACTATTTTCTCTTCTCAGATTTTTTTAACGACAAACTCACACCAAAGGCGTCCTTACTCATTTTAGATTTTTGACATGGATAGTAATGAACATCAGTATATATATGCAAGTAATTTTGCAGAATGAGCCAACATTCTGTTATTCCTGAGTTATCTGACCATTCTCATGACCGCATTTGCATCTTTCTTCATACTCTATTGGCAGTAAGTTAAAAGAAGAATTGATATGAATAATATTATTTTTGCATTATATAGATAGTAGTCTATGGCATATGCGACATTCTATTACAATATTATCACTCATAAAGTAATGGTACAATTGAAGACTCTGATAAAATGCAAGTCATTACGATAATACTTATTTTAAAATGGAGTATTCTTCTTTACCACCTCTACCTTTTACCTTTTTTCTTTTTGCTGCTATAATCGTGAATGCTGATTTGTAACAATTCTCAGAGGCAAAATCATAGGCTTGCTAGCTCAATAGCTTCATATCTTTCTACCATTTTTACCATGACTACTAAGGTCCAATACAAAATTAAAAGAGTTTAGTTAGTGATATAAATGATAGAAAGTAGAAAGAACAAATTTATGGTATAACAGGTTCATATATATTGGATCGGTATAATTGGCTTGTTGTATTATCGCGATTAGAGGAATAATTTTCGGGATTGACTCTTAGTCAATTACTACGATCTCAGTTTTTTGTAATTACAGTGTACAAGAGCATTGCATAAACAGATGTACGCTCACACATATTCATAAATAATCTTAATCATTAAAAATATGTTTAGGAATATTGATAGTGATAGTTTGCGGATTGCCAGGTGTTGGAAAAACTACAATAGCAAAAGATCTTGCACCATTAATTGATGCTGTTGTTTTATCCACTGATAAAATCAGAAAGGAGTTGATACCCAATCCTACCTATAAAAAACAAGAAAAAAGGTTAATTTATAATGTTTTATTTATAGTAGCAAAATATCTACACAAGGGTGGAATAAATTGCATACTTGATGCTACTTTTAATACGGAAAATTCACGAAAAGAGTTAAGAAAAAAATTAGGTCTATCTCAAGAGCAAATCTGCTTAGTTGAATGTATTTGTCCCGAGGATATTGTAATTTCACGATTAAAAGACAGGAAGAACGATTATTCCGATGCCGATATTTCCATTTATAAAAAAATGAAAAGTATCTACGAGCCAATAAAAGGAGAACACATCATCATCAACACAAATCGACAACCTTCAAAGGTAAATACCAAAGAGATTGTAAGTCAAATATTAAAAAAGAAGAAGAAAAAGAAATGAGTCTCAGACAGCAAAAAGTTGTTTTAGATCTAAAAAAGAAAGAAGATGCATACCCACATAAAGTATCAAAAATCAGAATAGAAGAAACTCATATCTCATGGATATTACTTACTGGATTATATGCATACAAGATAAAGAAGGAACTCAAATTTGGGAAAGTTCTTGATTTTTCGACACTTAAATTAAGAGAAAAATTCTGTCAAAAAGAAGTAATATTAAACAAAGTTCTATGTGGTGATATGTATCAAGGAGTTGTCAAAATTGTAAATCAAAATGGTAATAATATGAGAATAATAAACCTAGAACAAAAGGGAAGGGCATTAGAATATGCTGTTAAGATGTTAGAAATTCCCCAAAAATTTCGCATGGATAATCTTCTTGCTGCGGGAAAAGTTAGTTTAAAAACTATTGAAAGCTTGACAAATAATCTTGTTAAATTTCATCATTGCACACCAACAAATGCTATGATTAGGAACTTTGGTTATCCAAAATTCATGAAAAAGAAAATACATGAGAATTTTGAAACCCTTGCAAAGCTAAAAACTGTCGATCCTAAATTTGAGAATACTTTAATTTTATTTATCAAAAAGAATAAAAAATTATTTTACCAGCGAATTAGAGAGGACAAGATTCGCGATATCCATGGTGACTTGTATCTAAAAAATATCTTCATTTTAGAAAATAATAGATTCTATCTATATGATAGAATAGAATTCAATGATTATTTGAGGTATGCTGATATCGCAGAAGATATCGCTCATCTTTCCATGGACCTTGATTATCACAAGAGAAGGGATCTTCGAAAGTATCTCATTTCTCAATATATAGAAAAATGTAATGATATTAATCTAGAAAACTTGGTTTATTCCCTGATGTGTTACAAGGCATGTGTTAGAGCCAAGGTATCTCTTTTTCGTACTAAAAACGAAACAAGTAGAAAAAAAAGAATAGCCCTTATTAAAGAATCAAAAGATCTTTTAAAATTAGCAGAATCATATCTTGAATTGTTCTAAATATATTATTGAGTATTTCTTATTCACTATAGGCAATATTACTACCACCAACAAACTTGATGCACCAATGGCGGGTAAGCAAATTATGTAATTACTTATCCAAATCTGACACATTATCTTACACCAATAATCTATGAGTGAATTGAGTCAGCAGCCCAATACCAAATATGTGTTATATGATATTTATACCTGGCTTAAGGATCCTGCTAGGTCTATACGGGTATCTAAATGACTAAATAGAAAGGCTGCTCCAGTAACAATACAATAAGAAGTAGAGAGGAGTAAATATTATCAAAAAATGAATATCAAATACTTTCTTCTAGCATACATTATGTTTTTTCTCTATAATACTCGGAATATGCTAGTCAAATGGAGATGTTCTATTGTCTTGCTTATTCAGCGTACTTTTAGGACTGACCTGTTTCACCTATATGTTCTTGGAGATTATGCTGCTGAAGTTCTTCTTCATTTTTAAAAGTCATACCTCCACAGGTTTCACATCTGTAAGGTTGATTTGTTGTTGATGATGACATATTGTAGATTATATTTCCCATCCATTTAATTTATTGGTTAGGATTGTTATAATACAGTATCATTATTCATAAGTCTAAAGAATATGCTCTATCGCAAAAATTAATCGATAGAAATACTCTATATAATATATGATAGATGATAATAAATTATTTATTGTTGCTAATTGTAACTTCTTATCATTAGCCTGGTACTATCAAGGCCACTAATCATAGATGTTATAACTCGGACGATAATAATCTCTTATTAGAAAAACAATAGCACATAATTTATCTTGCAATAAAAATTTTAGTTTTAGTAAAAAATTCTTTTGTTCTAAGTAAGATATATAATCCAAGGTAATAGTTTGGATCTAATGAAAGATACTAAACTTTCCCTATACTTAATAGCATAATAACCGCCCTACTATATCTAATGATACCTGTTATGTAACATATCTACACACAAACTACTAACAATGATACTTTTATACTTGGTCACTTTTCATATCTCAATAATACAGTAAATCGCTACTTATAACCATCCCATTTTTAGGTGCCATAGAGTTTATCTTTGCACATAGGCTCACTGTGGGACCAAACAAATCATCGCTTGAAGTCATTGACTTAGTCATCTCTACTCTGCCATGATCACACTAATCCTATAATTGAGACTAGATAACCCTTCTTCTTGAACCTTTGTATTAATAATTGTGCTGGCTTATATCATTGTCAGAACACACTCAAATACCTCTTTGAATACAGATATGTCACCAGCAGAATTATTTAATATCTCTGGAAAATAGTATAACAGGCTATCACCAGTATTCTTAATGATAGTTGCATTGAAGTCTCTAATTATAGCTGCCATTGTATTGATAAATATTGAATAATATTTTCTAATTTTTTCCGCATGATTTATTTCAGTTGTAATAATTCAGGTGAATCTACTCTATCAATAAAGGATACACAACAGTTTTTGAAATGCCTGTAAATGATATTTCTTCAACCATATATAATTAATATTTCTTTAAGTCCCAAGACATTATATATTATAGCAATAATAAGTATAATTTACCTTATCGTTTTATAGTTCTATTTATTACTTGATTTTTCAACTGCTCCTAAATATTCTGGCGAAATCAAGTTTATAAACCAGAATTTAGAATTTTAAAATTCAATTCGAGCTTTTTTGCTGGACTATATACTTATTTGTTTGAAATAGCGGCAAATCCATACAATGCTGAAATACACAAGATGGATAAAAAGGAAAATATAGCGTTTGTTATGCAAAAAGTAATATACTATTCTTTATATAATTATAATAAGATATTGAAATGATGGAGCAAGAGACGACGACAAAAAGAATCAGTAGCTATGCTAGAAAAAAACAAATTCAGTACTCTTGTGGATGCAGATATTTGTTTAACCATCAAATTATATTAGATCACGTTTGTTCAGAACATGAAAGAGAATTAATTGCTCCTCATGGCTGATATTACATTTCAAAATACTAAGGATCTTTAATAGAACAAACTATTTTTGAAACACCTAAAAACAGCTCTTAACAGAAAAAAAGGCAAAAGGTCATTACCTCCCTTTTTCTTCTGCTCTTTATTCTTATTTTTCTCTGTTTTAGATTGATGTTCATTAGTTTCTGACTTGTCAATAGTTAAGCATATTAGTTATAATATTTTACATGCTCCTCTCCATTCATTAGATGAAAGTACAAGAACAAGAATTATCAATATAAGATACATCGTAACCTGATAATCTAATGATTTACCCTTTTAAATATAGTAACCAATATCATATTTAGAATTGAATCCAATCAGTTAATCGGATATTAATAGAAAGGTTCAACAAAATTGGATTATTTGCAACAGCTAGCTAGATACTAGGTAGGTTAGGTGATGCAATTTTATTCTTTTGATTTGGTAATATACAATTACATACTTTTCTCTTTTATCTTGATAGAATCCATTCTGCAGCCTTTGGCCATAAATTCTCATGTGCAATATCACTAATGCATAGAGCCACATGACCACCAGGACTTTTAAGGAAATCTTTTTCTCTGCTAGATACATAGTCACTTACTGCTATGGCTGATTCTGTAGTAACCAGATCATCCTTTTCTGCGTCTATCATCAATAGTGGAATAGTTATGTTTCTAAGGTCTACATAGTTATCATCAATTTTCATTTTATTTGCAATAAGTAAATTATTTTTATAACAATTATTTATGATCTGACGATGCAGATTTCCAGGAACCGGTGGAGTATCATAAAGCCATCTTTCAACATCAATAAAAGTATTAACAAATTCTTTATCATATAACTTTTTGAATAATTTGAAATATTTATCAAACGTATATCTTGGAGGATTGCGCATAGCAAATGCAAGATCAAGAATTTGTCCATTCATATCACCAAATTCATGTATCATCTTATCTATATTGACTGCTTTAGACCAATTTGCGAGTATGGTGTTTTCCTTACTGAAATCTACTGGTGTAGCCATTAGCGCCAAACTTTTAACAGTATTATTATTATCATCATCATCACTTTGAGTGGTTTTTGTAGCTTCTAATGCTGTATAAATGAGTGCAAGTATGCCTCCCCAACAATATCCTAAAATTGATATTTTTTTATTTTCCTGTCTCTGTCCTTGTCGTTCTTCTCCTTTTTCTTTTTTCAATATTGCTTGAACTGCATCTTTCACATAATCAACATAATCATCTAAAGATAATTTGTCATCTTCTTTAGTTGGATACCCTAAATCTAATAGATAGATATCCAAGCCGTTTGATAGCAAGTTCCTTACCACACTCCTTTTAGGATTCAAATCCATAATATGAAAGCGGTTGATTGGAGCGTAAATTATAAGAAGTGGTTTATTAGAGTTATTTTCTTCTTCTTCTCCTCCTTCTTTTTCTTTAATACCATGATAGTGTAATAGTCTAGTCTTTCCTTTTAAATATATAATGTCATGTGGAGACAGTTGATACTCCTTTAATATTGACGATGTTGCTAAAGACATTATATTCTGTATATAAGAATTGAAGATCCAATCAATATAATCAACAGGAAATCCTGCTCTTCTATACAATGAGTGCAAATCAATAATCGAATCAATATAGTTAGACAACGATGACATAAAAGATATGGATTTTAGTTCTCTATCGAATTCTTTGTCCATGATTTTTAACCATGCATTATAGAAAGCCACAATATCGTCTAATTTGCTGCTACCATCAGCTTTTTCTGTTTCTTTCCTCTTCAAGACCTGTTGAAAAGTTCTAAAATAGATTGAATTATAATAATTGAATAATTGAATACCATTATTAAATACTTCAGTTGACTTTGGTATCAATTGAAAGTATGATAAAATTTGGTTCATAATTTTAATTGCAGTTATAGATTATATATAATAATCTTTTTACCTTGGATCGTACAAAATGATGAAGAAAGAAGAAAAAGAGATTGTTGTTTTTTTCAATAGGTATTTTGCTCGTACTATATCTTCCAGTCTCTTTCCTTCGCTAGATCCAATCAATTCTTAAATGATATATTAATTTAAATTCAATGTATAATATATTTATAAATTGATACAAACCAAGAAAAGAAAATTTTCGAGAATACTTGTTGCAACCGATGGTTCGGAAACGTCTCTGAGAGCAGCAGAATATGCGATAGCAATAGCAACAGAAAAAAAAGAAGAAAATAATGCTTCTTTGTTAATTGCTATTCATGTTTTGCCTTCACAGGTAGGATATGCATACTCATCTGACATTTATGGATTGGCTAATTCCACTTCAATAAGTGAATTCCTAGAAAGCATCAAGAAAGAAGCTGAGAAGTGGTTTGACAAGATTAAACAAAAAGCTGATGACATAAATAAGAAAATTCAACTCAAAACGGAAGTCATTGCAACTGATAGATCTGTTGTAGGTGCAATAGTTGAATATGCTGAACATGAAAATATAGATTTGATTGTAATAGGTACTCGAGGAAGATCAGGTTTTAAAAAGATGCTACTTGGAAGTGTTGCTTCTGGAGTAGTGACTTATGCACATTGTCCTGTAATGGTAATAAAGTAATGAGATGATGATCTTGATGATTGAGCAGTAAAAACTATCCTTATTATTGGTATATATCCTTCTATATTTTTAGTCTCAGTCGTGGTAATCTGATATCATAATGAAACTGAAAGATTGTTGTTAATCTGCCGCGAATCAATATTATGCTGTATGCAGCAAATAGAGACACGATGACACTGTATAAGCTATAGTTGGCCTGCATAATATTGAATTTATAGTTAATGTAAAAGCATTCGTCACTTTTCTAAATAAATATTTTAAAGTCAATAGAGGAATACGTATAATTCTACGATTATTAATAGCCTAAATAATAGCAAATAGTCTTATATTTAAAATATCATAATATAGTTGTATATCCCAATGAGTATGACCAGCAGTGATATAATGAGAAAAAAATTAGAAACTATTGAAGAATCGGCTTCTGTTCAAGAAGCAGCTAAGAAAATGAAAGATAAGAATGTGAGTTCGTTGGTAATAGTTGATGGAAACGGTAAACCACAAGGTTTAGTTACTGAACGGGATTTAGTTAGAAAGGTCTGCATTAATGATGTACGTACTAGTACAGTGACAAATAAAGAGATAATGTCTTCTCCTCTTATTACTATTGATTCGAAATCATCACCATCGGTAGCAGCTGATATGATGTTACAAAACAATGTAAGACATTTACTTGTTGTTGATGATAAATTTGATGTAAACAAACCTATCGGCATAATTACTCCGTTAGACTTTACTAAATATCAAGAATATGGTAATAACGAAGATGATAAAGATGCCATTGAAAAGATATTAGAATATTATATATAATAACAATATCGGTTCCATTTGTTATGATATACATATTTGCTTCTTAACTGATTACACAGGAGTATGTCAGATATATTCATATGATACTATATTGCAGTAACAAGTGAAAATATTACAAGCAATGAATTTCGGGTTCCTATCCTATGAAAGTTTGAAACCTTGTTGTGTATAATATGTTGTTTGTGTATTTATGCAATTATCTTTGTAAACGTTACAATGATAGATATATAATTGTCGTCGTCTTTTTCTATAATAGAGATACTACATTGCTACGCTATCTTTCCTAGAAAGCAATACATTAAGAGCTGAACCAGCATAAAACCATTCTATTTGTGATTCATTATAAGAGTGTTGTAAATATATCTCTTCGTAAGTTCTGTTATTATTATTATGATGATGATGTAAAATACATTTTACAGGCTTGCCAGGTTTGATATTATTTAAACCAGTTATACTAATTCGATCATCTTCCATTATTTTATCATAGTCTAATGGATCCTTAAACGTCAATGTTAACACTCCTTGTTTCTTAAGATTAGTTTCATGTATTCTAGCAAAACTTCTAGAAATGACTGCTGCACATCCAAGATATCTTGGAGTCATAGCAGCATGTTCTCTACTGCTACCCTCTCCATAGTTTTGATCTCCTACAATGATCCATTTCATATTCTGTTTTTTGTATTCTCTAGCGATATGGGAAAATGATTCAATATTACCATTAAGAATGTTCTTTCCATTTCCTACCTCGTCATTGCGATAGGCATTGACTGCCCCAAGAAGCAAATTATCGCTTATCTTGTCTAGATGACCTCGATACATCAACCATGCACCAGCAGGGGAAATATGGTCAGTTGTACATTTTCCTTTTACTTTTGCTAATACAGGTAATTTCTCAAAATCCCCTCCATCCCATTTAGGAAATGGTTGCAATTTTTGCAGTCGAACACTATCCTTGTTAATTGTTACTTCTACACTGCGGGAGTCCTCAGCTGGCGCGACATATATGTCATCTCTACTAGTATCATTGAAACCTTTTTCTGGAATTTCAGGCGCTATTTTAGGAGGCTTCAACTTAAATTTTGTTCCATCAGCTCCAGTCAATTCGTCAACAAATGGATTAAACGAAAGTCTTCCCGCTAGAGCAAGGGCTATGACTATCTCTGGGCTACTGATAAAATTCATTGTTTCTCTCTTTCCATCGTTTCGTCCTGGAAAGTTTCTATTATAAGATGTAACGATTGTATTTAGTTCATCTTTTTTCAATTCTGGTCTGTCCCACTGTCCAATACATGGACCACAAGCGTTTGCAAGAACGTTTGCACCTATTTCTTTGAGCAAATGGATCTGACCATCTCTTTCTGTTGTTGCTCTAACCATCTCCGAGCCTGGCGTAACTTGTAATGATGCTCTAGTCTTTATGCCTCTTGCTCTTGCTTGTTCAGCGATATCTGCTGCACGTGACATGTCCTCATATGAGGAATTTGTGCAACTTCCAATAAGAGCAACCGAACTTAGAAAGATCAATTTCAATTAATCTATCAAAATATTTTAGTACATACTCCTCTCTATTTTCAACTACTTCTTCTTCTATTTCTTGATCTTGGACTAGTAAATCAATATGTTGATTTGCAAGATCTGCTATCAATCCTCTTTTTGTTGCCCGAAGATATATATCCATTCTCTTGTCGTATGGAAATATTGAACAAGTAGCACCTATCTCTGCACCCATATTTGTAATCGTTGCCTTTCCTGTACAGCTTATAGTTTTTGCACCCGGTCCAAAGTATTCAATTATTGCATTTGTTCCTCCAGATACGGTAAGTTTTGATGCTACATAAAGTATAACATCCTTAGGAGAGGCCCAGCCATTCAATTTACCTGTCATGTAAACGCCAATTCGTTTTGGATAAAGCAATTCCCAAGACATACCCGCCATAACTTCTGCTGCATCAAGCCCGCCTACTCCTATTGCGATCATTCCAAGACCACCTGCATTTGGAGTATGGGAATCTGTTCCAATCATTAGACCTCCGGGAAAAGCATAGTTTTCAAGTATTACCTGATGTATTATACCTGCTCCTGGCTTCCAGAATCCTATTCCATATTTTCTCGATGCAGATCCTAAGAATTGATATACTTCGTTGTTCTCATAAAGCGCAGCCTTTGTATCAATTTCACTTCCTACTCGTGCCTTGATAAGAGGATCGCAATGAACTGTTGTAGGAACTCTAGTTCGTTCTATACCTGCTTGCATAAATTGAAGAATAGTCATCTGTCCTGTAACATCTTGCAATGCCACTCTATCTGGTCTGAGAAATACATAACTCTTGCCAGGAAGAAGTAAAAGCTCTTTATCTATATGAGAATAATACATCTCTTCATCGAGATGTCCAATCATAATCTTTTCACTTAATGT
>JAREAI010000307.1:0-3547 GCA_029240435.1 Nitrososphaeraceae archaeon
TGCTGTAAAGTCATCGTCCTTGCTCAAGGATAGTGTATGTTTATTTTCATCTATAAGAAGAGGTTTAAGTGTTCCTTTTAATGTATATATTTGAGCTTCGAGATATTGAGGATTTATCGGGGTAGTTTTAGCCTTTGTAATCAACACAGCGACTGGATTGATATCAGTTCCATACGTTCTTCTACCATTAACAATAGATTCAACAAGAGTGGTTCCAGAGCCCATAAAAGGATCACAGACAAGTTCTTCAACCTGGCTGTTCTCTTTGATCAATCTTGCCGCTAACTGAGGAATAAATTTGGCAGGATATCTGTGATAGTTATGAGTAAGATAAGATGTTTCAGATCTATCTATCTCTCTAAATGACCATGAATCATCCACTTTCTCTGATTGCAAGTACGCATAGCCTCTGTAAATCTATAACTATTTCATAGTAATATATTATTTTGATTCTGGGGTTAATTTCAGAAGTTAATCACATTGCTGCTACTATATATGTTTACTAAAGGTTCTTGGTTGAGGCATAATTCACAATTTATTTTTAAGATGAAGATAAAAGAAAGTTATTAGGAAAAATTTGTGTTAAGTCAGAAAAGTCACTATCAAAAACCTGAAAAACAGAGAGGATGGTGTTCTCTAATATGGTGATGCTATACTAAATCTATACAAATCTCCTAAAGACCCTTAATACATTATAGATTCCATAATATTAGACAAACTCTGCCATTTGAAAATAAGTAGCATCCTACAATCATTATCGAGATATATTCCGCAAATGTACTTCTTTTTGGTTTATTAGAAATATATGCCTTTTTGCAATATGTATCTATATCAACAGCAAATCTACACTAATTCACAATTACATGGGAAATTCTACTTAGGCTTTACAATAACCGTGCTGTTGCTCTCATTCATCTGATTTAAAATATCGTCTTTAGAGACAATTTTGCCTACTATGTTGACAGGAGAATAGGGCAATATTTTATTATTTTCACCTTTTTTACTTATTGGAGTAGGACCATAGAATAGACAAAGTGCATTTCCTTCAGGCCAATATGCAACATCTAAGAGACTAACTTCAGACTGAGCATTTTCCTCTTCAGCCACTATAGGAGTCTTATCGGTATAAAGCTCATCTCCCCATCTGTTAATTTTTACCTTTATTGGTAGATTATCAAGTATCGCTTTCACAGTTTTTGGCGATTGAGAATTGTCTAATTCTACTGATATCGATTTTTTTAATTCTACAAATTCTACAAGAATCTCTTTTTTCATGACTTATTTTATGTCCATAGGGCATATGATATATAAAAAATATAAACCCAAAGTATTTGATAATTGCTGTTGCTATATACCAAGTAAAATGGATTCCACATAGTCAATGCGAAAGTAAATCCTGCAAATTCCAGGTCTCTCAATCTTAGAAGCGAGCTTGTTTATCTCATACCCATTTTACATTTTAGCCCATCTTTGAGCTTTTTTTAGTACTCGAGCTTTTACCATCCTTATTTTCCACTACAGGTTTGCGAGCACATATGTCTCGCCAAAGTATGCTTTCAGGATGGTTGACTGCGTACTTCTGGTATAGCTTGTCCCGCAGGTTAAGAGAGATGAGTTGGAGCCCTTCAAGAAATGTCGGCGGCAGCAGAATTGAATCTCTTAAATTCTGTCCGATCAAATATAGCAGATTCGAGTATGTCGCATGAATTGGGTATTATGCTTGACCAGTTTTGAATATGAATAATCCTCCTGAATACTTCAATGATGTCAATAATTTTAACAAGCTCACAGAGAATCTATACAATTTTCTTATAGTTATCTAACTACATTAGCTTGGAATCTCTATAACTGTTTCTGATGTATACAAGTATATCCCAAAGTTATCAATATATTCTGACAACTATTGACTGTTTCAATTTTTCAATAGGAAGACTCTTCTTACAATCTTCATTAGAGACCAAATAAAATGCTTATTAGGATCATTCTTATTCTTATTAACTCACAGCCATGGACTATGTAAAGCTATGTAAGGATATCTTAAATGTTGATCCAAAAATACGATATGCTGGCATATGTGATGATACTGGCGAAACTAAGTATGGTGGGCAACGCCAAGGTGTTCAGAATCTACTTTCACCTGAGGAAACAAAAAGATCAAATTTACAAGCATTAGCAAGATGGTCCCTACGCAACTCTCTGGCTCCAAAGATTGGAAGGGGAAAATATGCTGTCGCAGAATATGAAAAGCTTAAACGTATAACTATACCGTTAGAAAACTATCACTTACTTCTAATAACAACGGAAGTAGAAGCGGATCATCAAAAAATTCTAGATAATGTCCTTCACATGATCAAAAGTTAGAAGATTGTTTTTCTATTATTCGTACATTAAGTTAATGTTCAGAAGTTCTTCGCTCATGGGAAGCTCCCCAACCTCCTATGCTACCAGTATAATCTCCAGTAACCTCTAAAACTTCTTCAGGTTCAGATATTTCTTTTAGCATTTCCAAAGTCAGTCTCTGATTAGTTACATAATGAGTGCCTTTATCAAATACAGTAGGAAGCCATCCAGTCCTTTCAAATATCTTGTTTTTCATTGCTTCAGAATCTGTTTCTGGTTTTGTAAAAATCTCGACCATATAAAAGGGTGCACTTTCAGATTTTTCTTTTTCACGTACGAGTAAATCATGAATCAGGATAGGATCAACCTTTGGAAGATATATCTGATATAAGGTCTGCAATCCTTGAAAAACGCTTCTTATTTCTTGTACTTCAGACATGTCTTATGTTATTATAATAATATGTCGATTGGTATAAGAGCATTTCCACCAGGCAATATTTTAAATTAATTTGTTAAGGAGAGGTCATGATTTTAGTAGAAATAACAACAACAATTTAAGAATAGAAAAAGAGTCTAAAGCACTATTGCAAATTATTATTCAAGGAATCGGCTCTTATGAATTTGTAGAATGAGCAACTCTTAAATACAAGAGAAAAATCAAATCAGTTTTTGCTATAGTCTTGGGGTGCTGAAATGCATAAAAAATAAATTCATTTACAACGTATATAGCAAATAGCCCACCATTATCTTTTCTGATGTAACTAGCTATCCTGGTTTGTTTTGCTATTTGGAACAATCAGCAATATATCCTACAGACTGCAATAAAAATAAGAGAAAGACCAAAGTCCATAAGGAGTTTATTAGGAAGATTGCCCTATCGTAATCATTGCTCTGAACTGTCTTTATCTTATACAACATCCAGTTATAGTAGGGCACCATCAGTACCATATCTAGAATAGGTTTTTTCTTGAGTGGAATTAGTACTCAGGTAACCGCTAAAGTCTATTTCTTTTTAACACATAATTTTTGACAGGATTGCAAAAAAATAGCAGTGTCGAGAGAAATTTACCTACGGTTGAGATATGTCCATTCTATGCGAGATAGAGATCCGATATTTTTATAATTTTATGTGAATGTATCTATTTTTTAGATGATCTGTAATATTTTCTATCAGACACAAAGCCCTTACATTTACAATTACCAATCA
>JAREAI010000055.1:0-11035 GCA_029240435.1 Nitrososphaeraceae archaeon
CAACAACAACAACAACAATAACAGCAATACCATCGCCATGCTGCCCTTCTAATGGACATATTGCTAATGCTGGTTCAGACCAAACAGTGTTAGAAGGAACAATAATTACATTGAACGGCAGTGATAGCAATAAAAGCAGCAATATTGGAAATATGGCCAATTATTTATGGAGACAAACAGCTGGTCCTTCTATCACATTATATGGTAATAAGACAGCCCATCCAAATTTTGTAGCTCCAAATTATCCTACTGATATAAAATATACATTTGCATTGGAAGTATTTGAAGATCAAGTTATTAATAACAATCAAACAGGAGCAGCTATAGACACAGTAGATATAATAGTAAAGGACGTAAATATAGAAGCTAAAAATCCTGGATCATTTCAGGGAGAAGATGATAATACCGAAGAGCAATCCAATCAGAATGAACTTCAAGATGAAGAAGAAGAAGAATCTGATGATGATGATGATAATGAAGATGAAGATGAAGAAGAGGATAATGAAGATGAGTAGTAAAAAAGAAGATGAAGACGCTAATACCAAGACTCTTCTAACATTGCCAAATATCCGGTATCTTGTAGAAGGATTAGATGCTTTACTATATACTAACCTTGATGGAGATAAACGAGCAAAGGTTATTCAGTTAAGAGACGAATTAATTTCTTATATCAATAGTATATTCACTGACTATTCTTAGTTTATATTTGACTAACAAAATATTCTCAAATGATTTGGCAGCGCAAATTCTTTTAGTTTCTTTGTGTCCTTTTTAGTCAAAGTTTTCGATTCTATGACTGTCTTAGATGCGCACTCAATGTATCATACTTTCTATAGTTGTCGCAGCAAAAACAAACAATAGATGCCCTGTCTTCGTCGTCTAATTCTGCAATAGTGTAGTAGTAGTAGTAGTAGTATTAAATCAAGTAAAGAGAATATATTTTTCTTACCTTATATTGAATCAAAATAATCTAACAATGTTTTTTGCGTCAGCGGCTTCTTCTTTTCTATTCGAACTAAATTTGATACTTTTATTCCGACCTTTCTAACAGTTGGTAATGTTCTTGTTATTGTCGTTGTAGTTGTCGTTGAATCAACAAAAGAAAATCTATCTAATAAACCTTCAATAACAGAGGCAATGCTTTCTCGCTTATTCTGAAAATTAGAAAATGATGTTTCCCTCGTTTCAATTGAAAAATCAGATCTAACAAGCTTCACGCCTACTGTTTTAAATTCATATCCCTGTCGTCTTATTCTTTCATAAATTTCATCAACTAATTGATTCAAGTATTTGAGTATCGTTTCTTTATTTCCTGTAAAGGAATCAAGTGTTTGTTCAGTACTTAAGGATATATGATCCTCTCTGGGCATAACAGGCTCATCGTCACGACCATTAGCAACACGCCACATCCAAATTCCATTCTTTTTGCCAAATTTTTCTATTAATTTCTGAACATCATGCTTTGCAAGCTGGCCTATAGTTTCAGTTCCCATTTCCTTTAGAATTTGTTGGGTTTTAGGGCCTATTCCTGATATTCTTTCAACTCCTAGATGCTCAAAGAACTTTTGTAATTGATCAGGATAGATAATAGTCAGTCCATCAGGTTTTTGAAAATCAGATGCAATTTTTGCAGCAGATTTTGTACATGCTACTCCTACAGAGGTTAAAAGTCCAATACGTTCTTTAATTGCCTTTTTAACTGTCGATGCATATTGTTCGATAGTAGTAGTAGTAGTTTCAGTTATCATTATTCTCCTACTCCTCATCAGCTTGTTTGTACAATCTAAATATGCCTCGTCTATACTAGATTGTTCTAAAACGTCTGCATATTCTTCTAATATGTTCATAACTTTTTCTGAAACCTGACGATAATATGATATATCTACTGGTCTTAAGACAAGGTTAGGGCATAATTCTTTTGCCTTTGAAAGAGACATAGCCGATCTGACACCAAAATTTCTGGCCTCATATGAACAAGAGGCTACTGCACCTTTGGTTATATTCTCTTTTTGCTCCGTCATAATTACAGCATGTGGTTTTCCTACTATCGTTGGATCTCGTAGCTCTTCACAAGATGGAAAAAATGCATTCAAGTCAACACACATTATCACTTTACCAATCCATTGATTATGGCCATATTTTCTCACAGGCAAATTTAGTACATTTAATACAGTATTTGCTTTTGTAGGTGTATTAACAACAACAATCACAGAGTCAAGATCGTCTCCTTCTTCTCTTTCTTTTTCCTTTATTTTTTCAATCCATTTCTTTTCATTTTCAGTAATTCTCAGATATAGAAAATCAGCAGTAACAACAGGATGATACGGATATCGATTATCTGACCATATTAGAGCAGCATTATGATTCTTTAAGATATGATATGTCAAATCCTGAAACCAAGAAAAATGATTAAATTCTAAAGCAGCTGAATAGCCATGATAATTACAAATATCCAAAATCTCTTCAAGCCATTCTCGGCCATCTTTTAGAGTCAATTCTCTTGGCTGCTCTATTATCACGGCAAGAATCTTCTCTTCAAGTGGTGCAAGTTCTTCTAAAAAATTTCCAAGGCCAATTCCATTATTATTATTTATAATTTCCCCTGGTAATTTTAAAGTAAAACGAAAATTATCATGACTATTTTTTGCCCATTTTTTAAAAGTGAATTTATTGAGGAGTCTACTATAGATACTACTACTGCTTAAATCAACTTCTGCAAAATCATAAATATTCGAGTAGTATTCAAGGTAATTTTCAGGTTCTAGGGTAGCAGGATAAAAATCTTTAGCCCATGTTTGATTCTTCCAGTCAGAGCAACCAACATAATATTTCAATCTGTTATCTTAATCCTCCATGATTTAACAAATATGTTATTAGTAAGGTGAAAATGTGTTAGCTAAAAAATATTGTCATCTTACATATATGTATCTAAGACGACCCTTCTGAAAAAGAAGACACATTTTCTAGAATGCCTTTTCACGACTCATTTGTTAAAAAACAAATTTTTGCAATTGACATATGATCGGATAGATAAAAAAGGATTATGGAAAATACATGGCTAATGATGATATATTAGTGACTAATCAATAGACGAAGAATTTGACAATGATAGAAAAAGAAAAAGAGAAAGAACAAGACGATCAACAACAAAATGAACACAATTGGGTATACGAAGAACGTCCATTAATTATTTTCAAACACTACTCCCGATGGCATATATATATAACCGATCTTTAACTACAAATACCAAAAATATTCTAAACATATGATGTGATATTTCTATCAAAGGAAATTTAGAACTGCATTGTGATGACAACTCTGGCTATAAAATAAATAGAACATACATACACACTTTCTAATCTAAATTTGCCGAATAATCTCAATTATAGTCATGTAAGCAAACCGTTCATAATCACGGCAGTGATCCTTGCTTTCATAGGATCGTCTATTGGTTCTCTATGGATGATGTCATTTTTTGGCATATCTTTACCTCAACTGTTTCATAATTCATTTCAGCTTCACAAAACATTACAAATCGATGGTTTTCTGATGTTGCTTATAATGGGTATAGGCTATATGATTATACCAAGATTTAGAAATATTCCACTTGCATCTACAAATCTAGCATATCTTTCATTCGTATTAGTGTTGTGTTCTATAACAATATATGCCATTCACCAGATATTGCCAATAACAGAGAATAATAATAATCTGCTAAAGTGGAGCAATCTATTAAGACTTACAGGCATAACCATCTTTGCAATAATTGTATTCTTGGCATTGAGAGTAAGGCCAAAGCTCTTAAGGCTGTCAGATTACTTCATAGCTCTCTCTATAATTACATTAATAATAATTAATATAGTTCAATCAATTGGATATGAGTATAATACTAATTCGCTAACTCATATTCAGCTATGGCTGCTTTTTCCAATACTCATGATTTATGGAATAGAGTATAAGACTCTACCGTCTTTCCTTGGATTCATTAGACCTAGAAGAATCTTGGGTTTTGCTTCATTTGGACTTGTTTTAGTATCTATAATTTCAGGTCTGATATCTATCCTGTTGTACGAAGAAAATAACTTATCTCCAATAATTTTTAATATTGCATTTTTATCTTCAGCATTGACATTTGGTGGTGCAGTTTATATCACTGGCTGCTTTGATAATAGTGATGAAATACGTCGTCTCATTCAGGGAGAAAAGAAAGCACGCTATAACTTTACAGCTATCCACATAAAATTATCTTTTTTATTTCTTTATATTGGTATTACGATGGCTTTGTTGTTCAATTTATTTCATGAAACCTTTGCTTTTTATGATCTTGCCATTCATATTATTGCTGTAGGATTTATTGGAACTACAATCACATTATATTTGCCACTTATGCTTCCACCAGTGATTGGAAGGACAATTGATTTTACTAATTTCAATAAAATTCCTTTAATTTTGATCATCTTATCTTTGAGTATACGTGCAATAGGAGATTTTGTTTTTACACAATCATCTCCTTCTTTGGCTCCTACTTCTTCCCATCTTTATCAGCCAATAATAATAATACTACTACTACAACAACACTTCTTTGGACTATCAAGTTGGTTAATAGTAGCAGCGATGTTTATCTTTGTTATAATGATTCATAGATCTATGGGAGAATCCAATGTATCTAAGGTCTCTTATAGGTAAAGATGATGATGATGATGATGATGCTGATGCTGTTATTGCTTATGAGTAAAAGAAATAAAAATTGTCTGATAAGGAATTTGAAAAAGTAACAAGAGTTATCATGCATAATAGATAACCCTTTCCTGAATTTACCAAAGTAGTACTACATGGTCTTTAAGCAGGATTTTACAATACCTCTTCATAGAGCATCAAAAAGCATCGATAGAATAATTTTTGTAATTTTGCAGTAGTATTATTATTTAATAATTCTAGGCAATTACTCTTTCTTCATCTATTTTACGATTTCAATGAACCTAGATTTCTTACTAATGCTACAGTAGTAGAAGATGCTACTATTTTGTTTAAATTAGATATAATGGAAGTTGATTTTCTTTATGCACCAGTGTCCTTTCATAAATTCTAGTGTTGTTATACTATATCAGTTAATGGAATATCAAAGTTTGTCATTATTGTGTGTCTGTCTGTTACTACTGAGAAGTATAATACAAGTCACTCTATTAACTTTTAGATTTCTTGTGTTTCCATTCATATGTGATTTTAACTTCATCTTCTCTGTTCCCTGGCTTAATTAAGCCTTCGCTTATAAGAGTTTGAACGATTTGGTTAATTACTTCGTTTGAGTAACCTTTCATTCCCATTGCTTCAACAATGTCAATTTTTTTAATACTTTTATTCTCATCATAGTTTGCCATTTCTTTGAGTTTACCTAGAAATGTGTGCTCTTGCTCGTTTAATTCTTTCATAACTGTGTGAATTGTTGAAGTTTAAATTAAATTTTTGTTGTTGATTATTAAATACTAAAGTAATCGGTAAATAATATACAATTAGTAAATTTCAAACAAATTGTACTACAGCGTAAATGTCAAGAAGGGAGTAAGCATACAACTCAAGACATGGGTTAATGCTGCTACTAGCAATAGAAGAAAGAAGAAGATGATGCCAATGTTAAGCCATAGTCTGTAAAACATCATGATGATATATTTTTTAATAATATGTGTGAGGTTATAGAATGCTTGGATATGGTGTTAGTTAATCAACCCTAAAGTCTTCTTAGTATCAACAAGGTCAAAACATATATACAAATTGTGATAAGTTTATTGCCAATGAAGGGTATAAATCTCCTTGTTATAATACCATAGGAAATTAATATGTCAAAAGAAGTTTTAATGTTAGCAATAATTATTATTATAGGAACTACGACAATTACTGCGCTATTATTAACTAGTACAATATCACTAGTTGGCCAAATATTACCACTACCATCTATAACAACCGTTTGGGCACTCAATGTAACAGGAACACAAGAATCTGATACATTAACTGGTACTATTAAGAGTGATAACATACGAGGTCATGGAGAAGCCGATATGATATCTGGTCTTGAGGGTAATGATCAAATCAAAGGTGATATGGGAGATGATACTATACATGGTGACAGAGGCCATGATGGAATTCGAGCTGGTGAAGGAGATGATTTGATATTTGGTGATAGCGGTAACGATAATTTATTTGGAGGCCCTGACGATGACTCACTGACAGGAGGACCTGGCAAAGATAGGTTTAACTGTGGAGAAGGAACGGATATAGTTATAGATTTTGATCCATCTAAAAATGAGACTATATCGACTAACTGCGAAAATACAAGCTCTCCTCCTCCTCCACCTCTTACAACAACAGGTGATGATATTGCTATAAATGTTCCGGAACCTCCTGCAGAGGATTTTGCGACAAATTCTTTCAGTATTCCATTAGAGGAAGATGACGACAGCGATGGAGAGGAGGAAGAGGGTGAGGATGGTGCTGATGGTATTGATGGTGAGTGAGTGAGTAAGAAATAAAAACAGAGTAAAATATAATATTATGGCCACAGAATATAAAACAACAACAACAATATAAAACAAAGTTTCCTTTATATTCTATTAAAGATTTTTAATGAGGATTACCAAGTATTATATTATTAGTTGGTAAAGAGGAGCTCTTCCAATTTAGCTATAATCGCTTTATTATACACACACACATTTTTCATCTCTCATTTTCGAATTTCATTGTCATTTGGGAAATGGACTATTACACAGTATAATCTATCGTAGAGTCTACCTATTACTTTTTGTAAAAAAATAACTGTAATTATTGATGCCAGTATCGTCGCTAACCACATGGAATTTGCTGCAAATTCTCCAGATATTTCTGAAGCAAGGAGTATCATTATCAAGAGAATGGAACCAGCCACTGTAAACAGAAAGAATAATGAGATTATCCCCATTATCAAGATATGTAAAAGTAATAATTGACCGGCGATAGCAGCAGTAGCAGCCATATTCAATATATATGGAAAATATACTAACGTTAATAACCTTATAGCTATGCATTAAATGAAACAACGAAATGGAGCCTAAAATCAAAGATAAGTCTTGGAATCCTGCGGTGGAGCAGACTATCCAAAAAAAATGGGAAGAAACTGATATTTACAAATTTTTAATAAAAAAAGAAAAGGAGGCTTTTGTAATTGATACTCCGCCACCATATCCGTCTGGAAGACCATGGCACATAGGGGCTGCAGCACACTATGCGCAAATAGACATGATTGCTAGGACTGCTAGAATGATGGGCTATAATGTCATGTTTCCTATTGGTATTGACAGAAACGGTTTACCAGTTGAAATCTATACTGAGAAGAAGCATAAAGTGAGAATGCGTCAGATGGATAGAGAAAAGTTTCTTGACCTTTGCAGGGTTGCTCTTGACGATCTAGAGGCAGAAATGATTCAGATAATGAAAAATATGGGTCTAAGTGGCAATTTTGAAGAATATTACCGTACTGATTCTGATGAATTTAGGGCTTTAACTCAGAGTACTTTTATTGAGCTTTGGAATCGCGAACTTGTTTATCTGGCAAACAGACCAAATAATTATTGTCCTGATTGTGGGACTACTATTGCTGATGCAGAGATTATCTATGAAGATATTCCAACTAAACTTATTTATATGAATTTCAAAGTCAGAGAAACTAACGAAAATATTATAATTGCTTCTACTAGGCCAGAATTACTTTATGCATGTCAGTCTATTATTGTAAATCCAGAAGATGAGCGTTATTTAGGATTGCAGGGTAAACATGCAATACTGCCTCTATTTGATAGAGAAGTTGAAATTCTTCCACACCATTCAGCAAAACCTGAATTTGGTTCTGGTGCTGTAATGGTATGTAGTTATGGTGATCAGAATGATGTGCAAATATTCAGAGAGTTAGGATTGAAAGAAATAGTAGCCTTAAATTCAAATGGAGTGACTACTAGTGCTGCTGGACCATACAGTAACCTTCGGGTAAACCAGGCAAGAATAAGAATTATTGAAGATTTAAAAAATGCAGGACTTTTATTAAAAGAAGAAAACATAATACACAGAACACCGTTGTGCGAGAGAAGCAAAACACCAATTGAAATAATACCATTACAAGATTATTTTGTAAAGCAGCTAAATTTCATTCCAAAGTTAAAAGAACTTGCAATGAAAATTAAGTTCCATCCTGAGACTCATAAACAAATCCTGCTCAATTGGATAGATTCAGTAGCAATTGATTGGCCTGTTTCAAGGAGACGGTTCTACGGCACAGAAATTCCAATATGGTATTGCAACAATTGCAAAACTCCGAATCTTCCAAAACCTGGTAAATATTATCGTCCATGGAAAGAAAAGCCGCCATTTGAAAGATGTAACAAGTGCGGCAATACTGAATTTATTGGCGAAGATAGAACATTTGATACTTGGATGGATTCTAGCATTACTCCATTATTTATTACAAAATATAAAAGAGATCAAGAATTATACAAATACAGCTACCCAACAAGAATAAGACCCCAAGCAAAAGATATTGTAAGAACATGGCTTTATTACACGATGCTGCGCTGTTATCAGTTGACGGACCAACTTGCATGGTCGGATGCTTGGATTATGGGATACGGAGTTGATGAAAAAGGCGAAAAGATGAGCAAGAGCAAAGGTAATGTAATTGATCCTTTTCCTATCGTTCATCGCTATGGTGCAGATACTTTCAGATTTTGGTCTGCAAGTGAAGCTAATTTGGGTCATGATTTTCGATGTTCAGAACAGAGAATCTTAAGCTCACAAAAGTTTCTTTCTAAACTATGGAACTTAGGTAGATTTCTCTCATCATTTGATTTTATTTCAGAAGCTCCACATGAGCTTTCTGCCTCAGATAAATGGATTCTTGCAGAATTGTCAAATTTGGTTGAAGAATGCGAAAAAGGCTATGAGGACTTTAACTTCTTTATTCCAGCCAATGCGATTAGAGAATTTACTTGGGGTCTATTTGCTTCCCATTATGTAGAAATGGTAAAAGGTCGCGTATATGATATAAATGATTCAGTAGGTCAGAAATCTGCTATATTTACTTTGCACAAATGTCTATCAACAATTTTAAAATTACTCGCACCTCTGTGTCCATTTATCACAGAAGAGCTCTGGACAAAGATCTACAGTACGCAAAGCATTCATCTGCAATGTCTGCCTCAAGCGCAAAAATACTACTTGGAGATGAGAAAGTCTACTCAATATATTACCGAGTTCAACTCGCGGGTATGGAATAAGAAAAAACAAACCATTTCAAGGAAAACTGGAAAGTCACTCTCATTAAAAGACTCAATTGATATTGCCGTTCCTATCGAATTAGATGCATTTAAAAAAGATCTTTGTATTATGCATAATTTGAGAATATGAAATCTACTATTGGGAGCAGTATCTTTTTATAAATACGCTTCAGCTGACGTTTTAAAGCATAAGGAAAAGTCCTAATCTGACTTTGAATAATAAAAACCCGATGTTTTTATTGACATAGTTTATTTGTTTTAATTAAACCAATAAGTATAATATAAAAAGCGAATATTTTTAAAAGCAATCATATTTAACATTGATGTATTATGTGTGCTGCACATCATGAAAAAGAGCAAGGTTTGCGTGAAAATCATCATAATCTTGTTACTGTAGGCTGGGCAATATTGGTTATGGGGTTATCTCTAGCCGCAGTTATAATTCTATGGATGTGGTTTGGTCATCTAGGGCCAACTTTTTCAGAAGACGTTTTAGCAGAACAGCAAAGGATGCTGAGAGAAAGGTATGATCTTCCAGCTCAAAGAATCGTAGAAGATCCAACCGAGCTACAAACTCCTCCTTCTCTTAGGAATTTAAAAGACAATATTACAGATATCAATAGCAATAGGACGACAACAACAACAACATAGTCTCTTGTATGTTTAACTTATTGATAAATCTAGAGAATGAGATTATGACAATTTTAGAACATAGTTAAGGATCTTGGTATAGGTAACATAACTTTGAATATCTTAAATTTGTAATAATTATATGTAGTCGAGAAAATATGCAAAAACAAAATTATATCTCCTCCATATTGTTTTTTGTGTGTTTGTTCTGAATTAGTAATTGAAATATAGATTATATAGATTATGGTGCATATCATTTGGATCTATAAATTTGATGATGTGTGTGTGTGTGTGTGTGTGTGTGTGTGTCTGTCTCTTCATATTGTCAAAAATAAGAGCAAGCTTCTAATGGTAGAAATGTCTAACGAAGAATGTATCAAAATGGAAGAAGCTGCTATCCAAGATCATGTAGAACAAATAAACAATAATGGGAATTTGTGGATAGACATTGAAAAACCTACTCGCAATAAAATAGAGATGCTTGGGCGAAAATTTCCTTTTAATGAGCTAAATCTTGAAGATTGTCTTTCCAAAATCCAAATTACAAAGATAGACAGATATGACGATCATATATTTATTATACTGCATTTTCCAACTTCGCAGAAAGAAAAAGGGATACCCAGATTTAGCCAATTATCAATCTTTGCAGGAATGAATTATTTGGTTACTGTGCATCAAGGAGATCTTAGGCCACTAATAGAGATGTTTCAAATCTGCAAGAAAAGTCATGAGCAGAGGCAAGTCCTAATGGGAAAGTCATCAGGATATCTGCTTCATAGTATAATCGATGTATTGGTAGATGATCTTCTACATATATTGATGAAAGTAGTAGGCAATCTCGATGATATAGAGGATGCTGTATTTGATGATAAAATAGCAGTTGCAAAGGAGATTTCTCTTTTAAGAAGGGAAATAACAACACTCAGACGCGTTGTCATTCCATTAAAAAGAATTGTATTGGAGATGGCCAGGGACATACAGAAGTTCTCGGAAGAAGATCTTACACTTTACTTTGATGACGTAAAGGATCATATAGATAAGGTGTTAGAAGCTTTAGAAGAATCTAAAGAAACTATAGAAATTTATAAAGATACAGATTATATGCTTAGTAC
>JAREAI010000308.1:0-6686 GCA_029240435.1 Nitrososphaeraceae archaeon
TAAAGGTTGCATATCTTTCTGCTTCGATAGGATCAACATTTACTACATATCTTATATCTGCACCTGCACAAAATGATCTTTCCCCTGTTCCTGTAATTATGATAACCTTTATGCCATCATCCATACTAACAATATCTATTGCTTGGGATAATTCTGTCATAATCTCCTTGTTCAGAGCATTAAGGACTTCAGGTCTATTGATTTTTATAATAGCAATATCTATGTTGGTTTGCAAATCAAGCACTATGTGTTTCATTACAACAGACATGCAAAAAGATAGGGTAGGACTTAATTTAAGTATCTATCAGAAAGGATATACAAAGACAATAGTGTTAGCCGAACATTCAGGATGAATTAGTGAGATTACTGACACAACAGCAGACGCAGTTTCTTAAATAACGAGCAAAACTACATCGCTGTGGAAATGAAAATACTTCTAATGTCTGACTGTGCAATAGCGCAACACGTTGTAAACAAATTCCACCTAGAAAGACACATCAAATAACTTCAGAAAAAATATATCTTCATTCTTAGTTAGTTACTAAACCTGCTTCAAATAACTTTATTCAGTGTAAAAAAGCTTCCATAATATTCTTTACTATCACTTATGACTAATCCTGTTAAGACTTAACATGCAGCAAGTTTATATCTTAAATGTCAGAGCATTAGAGAGATGAACAAGTCAGATTGTTTTTTCTTAAATTTCTTGTTATCGTTAACATCTTTCCAGTAATCATCATAGTAGTAAGGCCACGACTTCTTTGTTGGCAATAGGGCTTGCCACACTTGACATATTCTTTTCTTACTATCATATTTTCAGAAATTGATTTAGATTTTATCTTATATAGGATGACTCTGCTGCTTTAAATTTAATTATGAATTCTTAAATTCTTAATTGTTGTGTTAGCTTCTTTCAAGACCTTCCAAAATGGAAGGCATAAACAAAACATCAGACAGATCCCATTCAAGCATAGATTTCTGACCCAAACGAAGTGACTAGGAAATATCTGAAAAATCTATGTTCTTATGGGGCTTGTCTGCTGCTGTTGATGATGATTATTTGTTTTTGTCAAAAGTTTTAGTATTGATAATCCAAAAAAGTATAGTTGTATACATTTTGAAAACTACTACTAGAATGATTATCTTATTCTAAATTAATTCTCCTGCTTGATTCTACTATCATTCTGTTAATAGATTTTCGAATAGAGAACCTATCTGCTGTTTACTTCGAGTTTATATAAGAAAATATTTTTACTTTAAAATTATAACAAAAAGATATGTTTTAAGTAATTACATTAAACTATGGTAGTTTATCATTGTATACTTTACTAAACATATTGACTATAATTTCTCTTATTTGTACGGCTGCTACTACTTTTATTATCATTTTCCCTCTGTATGCTCAAGAAGAAATATTAGTATCTCCTCAAAGTATTGGAGTAAAGATCACATCTCATGCCACAGGTCAAAAGGTCTCTGTTATTAATAATAGCAGTAACAACAACAACTTAACAATCTCAGGTACCTCTACAGATGATGCTCTTACTGATTGCCAGGTTTCGGTTATTGTAAATAATGTAAAGCCATACCAACCAACTGTAGCAAATAGTTCTGGTGAGAAAGATGATTATTCAAGATGGAATTTCTTGCTTAACTCTAGCTATGCTTTCATTAATGAAGGCCCAAACAACAAAATAACTGCCAAAATACTATGTCCTCCTAATTTAACAAAATGGTATAGTGTTAATGTAACTGGAGTAGCACCACCACCACCACCACCATCATCATCGGATGGTTTTACTGCTCCTTTACAACAATTAGTACAAGATTCTTCTGCAAATATAACTAGCACTACTGCTGGTAACACTTTATTCAATGTTAGTATGTTGAATATTACCTCTCCTGCTTCAGGCCAGGAATTACCAATCGGTGATACAATTACAATATTTGGAACATCAATGGATGACTTTTATAAAAACTGTATAGTATATGCCAAGAAGAATAATCTTCCTTTTAAGACGGTGTCTGCAGCAGGATTAACAGGAGCAGCAGGTGATTATTCTGCTTGGAACTTTACTAATACAGATGATAATGCTTTGGTCACTCCAGGAGATACCAACAATCTGACTGCTAAGATAACTTGTAGTAATTATTCCAAATCCTCCTCTTCTATCAGTAATAATAGCGCTAATATTGCAACAGCGTATGCTAATGTAAAAGTGATAGGCATTAATCAACCACCAATTGCAGTAGCTCAAATGGATAATGAAGAGAAAGAAGTAAATGAAGGTGAAGAAGTTATTTTAAGCGGAGAGGATAGCAATGATCCAAATGGAGATTCATTAACCTATGCATGGAAACAAACAAGTGATCTTCTAGATGATATAGATATTATAAATCCTAATCAAGAAGTATCCATCTTTAAAGTACCAGATGATCTTTCTAAAGATACAACATTTACTTTTGAGCTTACTGTACGAGATAGTTACGGTGATACAAGTACTGACACCATAAGTATAGATGCTATAGGTAACTCCAAACCAGTAGCTGATGTTGGAGAAGATATAGAAGCAGTAAGAGGAGAGCAAGTTGTTTTGGATGGTACAGACAGTTATGATCCTGACCCAACTGGTAAAATTATATCGTATGTTTGGGAGGCAAGCGGTGGTAGTGGAAATGATGATGACCATTATGACGACATTTATTTACAAGATAATAATCAACCAATTGCAAAATTTGCCGTCCCATTTGTACAGGAAGACACAACATTTGAATTTACTCTGAAAGTAATAGATGATGAAGGTGCTGAAGATGATAGTAGTATGAAAGTAGAGGTTGAAGGTAATTCTAAACCAGTAGCCGATGCGGGCAGTAATAAAAAAGCAGTGATAAGAGAGCAAGTTACTTTAGATGGCGCAGGCAGTAATGATCCAGATCCTACTGGAGAAATTGTATCCTATAATTGGGAGCAGACAGATGGACTACCATCTGTTAATCTAAATGATGCTGATAAAGCTACACCATGGTTTACTGTTCCTAATCTGGAAGAAGACACAACATTTGAATTTACACTAACTGTTACAGATAATGAAGGTGCAGAGGATGAGGATAAAGTAGAAGTTGAAATAGAAGCACCACCAAAGCCACAGGTTCCTGATGGAAGTGGTGAGATCGAGCCAATATCACAGTTACAACAACCAACAGTGCCATCACATAATATATTACACAATGAACAAAAACTTCACAACATAGAGAAACAACACCCGTGGAAATGAACTAATGCTATTTTATAATTCCTTTTTTGTTTTTAAACTGTTTCTGACTATGGTATCTAAATAGTATCTAAAACATTGACTTTAGGTTGGCCATTTATCTGATGGCGTATGACACTAATAGTATAGGCACTATCATTAGTAATTAGAAGTAAAATATTAGCTTTTTACATTATGCTTTGGCATAAAAGCCAGACTTTCTTTCATATATTTGTCCGTTTTGCATTGCCTTTTTGTAATGAAATTCTTCTCTTCGACATCATTTTTGTCTTGTCCAGAAAGTGCATTAAAAACTTCCATAAACATTTTCAATTTAGAAACTTCGCTATGGGGTTTACCATGAAGAACACCGAGATCTACTTTGCCCGTATTGACATCTACTCCTGCAGTTTCTAGCATTCTCTGTACTAGGTATATCGCACGTTCTGCGTCTTCTGCCTCTACTTTGTCTTTTAATAACAATCTGGCGCGTGCTGTGGACAACCTTACTAGACCTTCAAGCTGTCTAGGAGTAACAGTAATCATTCCTTCCGAGTCAACATTTCTCATTTTCATATAGTAATTTCTAATGATGTCAATTGCTTCAGTGGTCAATTTTGGTTCAATTTGCTTGGAAAATGCAAGGTATTTACTAAAGAGATCAATATAGATAGCAGGACGCGCAGCATGTTCTGAATCTCTATGTATTTCTAGAATATGACTTGCGACACGATTATCTTTCTCTATTTCTGGCGTATCTCTTATAACATATATGAGATCGAATCTAGTCAAAAGTGGAATTGGCAGACTGACATTTTCTGTAATATTCTTGTATGGATCATATTTACCATACATAGGATTTGCTGCTGATAAAATGGACGTTCGAGCATTCAAAGTAGCAACTATGCCCCCTTTTGCAACAGAACAAGTTTGCTGTTCCATTACTTCATGCAATGCGGAGCGATCTTCTGGTTTTATCTTATCGAATTCATCGATGCATACCAATCCTTGATCACCCAACACCACAGCACCAGCTTCCAGCATCATGATTCCTATCTTGTCACGAATTACTGCTGCAGTCAAACCCGCTGCTGTTGAACCTCTTCCAGAAGTATAAAGCCCCCTGGGTGCAATTTTGGCAGCGAACTTTAACATTTCTGATTTGGCTGTACCAGGGTCACCAACCAAGAGTACATTGATATCTCCCCTTCTAGTTGAGCCATCTTCTAGCTTTTTTGTTACCGAGCCTACAATCAACAGGAGAATTGCCTCTTTGATCACTTCATGCCCGTAGACATGCGGAGCGAAAGAGGCAATTAGCTTGTCATAGGCATCTGGTTTACTTCCAATCGATACGATCTGCCTTTCGTCTTCAGTGCTGATTGCTATTCTTTCCACAGTACGCGTATCCTTACTGCCGGCTCGTCCGCCAAGGTATTCAATATTATTTCCTTCCATTCGTAATCTAAAAAGACTTGTTTTCACCTGGGGAGAAATCTGCTCTTGTTCTATTCTTATTATCCCAGTCAACATAATTCTGTCGCCAGGGCGGCATTGATCCACAAGGTCACCCATTACAGTGACTTCAACATAGTGTGGAAGTTGGCCCGCTGGCAGATCCTCTGGCAATTCCTGAAGTCTGACCATTTGAAAGTCGGTGAAAATGCTATTCTCTGGAGCCATTTCAAGCTCTTTTTCTGAGCAATTTATGCATTTCAAAGGTTTCTTCAGTAATAACCCTTTTAACTGCGCTTCATTAATGATATTGCAGTTAAGACAACGATATCCAATTTTCTTGGCAAGCGGTTTAACTTCAGAAGATCTGACTACCATTCCCGAAACACCAATCAATTTGTCAATTACATCAGCATTAATATCACGCAATCCTTTTTGTACAGTATAGTTTCCTATTCTGACTTTGATCTTATCTCTGATTTCCTGTGCATAATCTGGATGAATTTCACTTAAAATAGACAATATTGCCTCATTGAATGCTTCAAGCATATCATCTGGATTGTGTGTAATTTGTTTAGCAAGACCAGGATTGAATGTATCAAAGTCGATATAATCTACTACCAGTGAAATAAAATTAGAGGCCATCATATGATTGATTCTATCAAAATACTTGAAGTTTCCTTCTCTATCCTTAAAAGCTCGTAAAAAGTGCTCCAAATCATTTGCTAATGCAGCTGCAGTCTGTTGTTCAGTCAAATTTTTTTAACGCCCTTTCCTTGAACTCTGAAGCAGAATTGTGAACTAGAATATAAAGTTCTTTTTCTTCAACTGACAATTTTCTTTCTAATTCCGGCGAAAGAGGTGATGCAGCGGCTAATTTTACAATCTTTTCAAGACGCGAAGCCAAGAATGAATTCAACGAAACTATAATATTTTCCCTTTCTCTTTCCCTTAATCCTTCAAGGTAATCATTAATTCTAATGTAAAAATCGGGATCTAATCCAGACAAATCATGGGGTTTTGCTATCCTCTCACGGTTCAAAGCTCTTGAGAGATAGGCTGAAATATCGCTGTCTTGGATTTCAATATTGCCTTGTTCAACCAAAATTTTTGCGACCCAACGACGAATTGAAGAAATCTCACCTTCCTTTGCATCAATTGTAACTCCATCTACCGATACCTTTACGTCATGCTTATACGTTACGCGAACATCCTCCATAAGATATTCTATATGATAAGCACCCTGGATGATTTCTATCTTGCCCTGCAAAGAAGAAGTGGCATTCATCGTAGATATATCAAGTATATATGTTCGGATTAGTTATATCTTTTGTAAGGGTAGTTTTTATTAAGCTCTAAGCTAAATGAGAAATTTTAGTTAAGTTATTAATGCTGTAAAGGCCACCGAGTTAATCAAGGACATATGTCAACAATGAACAAAAATGTCTCAAATTTAATGTGGGTCGAAAAATATCGTCCAGAGGAATTGGATGAAGTCATAGATCAAAAAGAAATTATCCGTGGATTAAAAAATCTTATTAAGAATCCAGAAGAAATCCCGCATTTACTATTTGCAGGACCTGCTGGAGTAGGTAAGACTACTACTGCGTTATGTGTTGCAAAAGGGCTACTTGGAGAAGAATGGCAAAGAGACACTCTCGAGCTAAATGCTTCTGATGAAAGAGGAATCAAGATGGTTCGCGAAAGAGTAAAAGAATTTGCAGCTGTAATGAAACTTACGACTGGCAATAAAGAAGACAACCGGCCATTTAGAATAATAATTCTTGATGAAGCTGATGAAATGACGCCGGAAGCCCAAACTGCATTAAGAAGAATAATCGAAGATAGCTCTAGAACAACACGCTTTATAATTATCTGCAATTATCTATCGCAGATTATCGAGCCAATTCAGAGTAGATGTGTGGTTTTTCGCTTTACTAGATTAACAAATGAAGATATTGTAGGTCACTTGAAAACGAT
>JAREAI010000056.1:0-10993 GCA_029240435.1 Nitrososphaeraceae archaeon
TAATAATTCTTCCCCAACCATGAGAACCGGTACAGTAATATTGTGATACAAAATTTGCTTGTATCCGTCTAATTGACTTGGAATTTTCGTTCTCACATTACAATCGAGCCATTCATATGTTACTGTGGGCATCGTGCTGCAATTCTGAAACCCTTTATCAACGGTATCTTGTGGTCCAGTCTGAGAAGAATTGAGTAGCCAAAGATTAACTGCAAAGGCACGTAGGTCCTCAGGACCACGTATTATTTGATCATGGAGAGCTTTGAATATATTGCTAGGTTCACCTAGGATATAAATGCCATTTTTTACTTGCTTGATTTTGTTATTTAGTTGATTGATTTCGTATAAAGTGTCACTTTGTTGTTTAGAGATGCTTTCCTTCTCTATATGAGTATAAATATATGGTAAAAAAGTAGTAAAGAAAAAAAACGAACCTAATACTATCAATAAACTGAAGATAACCTTAAACATCTTAAGTTTACTGCTGTAAGAAAGAAAAATTCTCCTAATTTGCTCTTCCAACAATTCGTAAAATTTTTTTTCATCATTTTTGTCTTTCGTCATAATCTTTCTTATATGCCCCTTGCATCTAAATAACTAGCAATATAGCATGTGGTGCCAATAATAAAGAATTTATTCAAAATGCTATATGTTAAAGTGCAAACAGACAATAATTATTTACGTCAAATACATTCAGCTTAAAAGAGATAACAGAAATTGAAAGTCAAAAAAACAAAGCTACGAATCCCAATATTATTATTAAACTATCTCTCTGTATGGCATTACGTATCTGTGAAACAATTGCTCCCAAGATATTTGTTGTTAAGAAAATAAAATCTTCAATTTAAGGACGAAAGTTTACCTGAAATTGAAAGATTTTGACAATACTTAGATCTATTTATGATATGAGCAAGTAAAGTAATTAAAATCGTATACAAATATACCGGGGAACAGATTTATTCATGAGTAATTAACATATTGGTAGTTTATACATTATAGCTTCATACAATTGTCAGATAGATCTGCGTAGCTCCTTCCACAATGTACTGTACTGCAATTGCTGCTACCAAAACTGCAAATACTCTTGTAATTATCATAGAACCACGTCTTCCCAGTATTCTGTAAATAGGATTTACTAGTAGTAAGATGATATACGTTACACTAATTACAATTGCAATGGACAATATTGTTACGATTAATCCAGCAGCTTGAAAAGAAATTATTACAGAAGTAATGGCTCCAGGTCCTGCAAGTAAGGGAAATGCAAGTGGGACTACTCCTGACTCGCCTGGTACTGTACCACCAAATCTCCATGCTCCATAAGTCAGTAATTCTATTGATACGATAAACAATAGCACTCCACCTGCAATCATAAAACTGAATATAGTGATCCCAAAAATACTAAGAATCTGCGTACCAGCTACTGCAAATACGATTAACAATACACCTGCAGTAATAACGGCTATCTTTGAAACCGCTTTTCGCTCTCCTTTTTGCATTTTTTCCGTTAGAGCAATATAAAGAGGAACAGTTCCAATAGGGTCAATTACAACAAAAAGAGCAATAGTATATTTGATGATATTATCTACAAATACGTCTGAAAGCGCAAAAAATCTTTGTAGTGTATTTGAAATGACATTAATAAATTGAACTGGTAACTTCTCATCTTTTAAAAAAAAGTCTTGTTGTGTATATTTTCTATTTATATTGATATTATTACTTCCATTAGATTGACAATCACCTAATATTATGTTGTCGCATTGTGTTATCGGGATTGCTATGTTGAGCAATAAGATTATTTCTATTACAGATGTCATTTGTTGGGTTAAATTCTATCTACCTTGTTAAAAACCATCATAAAATCAAAGCATTCTGTGAAGGTAATGGATGATATTTATATGTCTGTATTTTATTACTGTACTTTTATATACCTAAATGTATAATGCGTCTAGATTTCCATTTAAATACGCTTGAATACCTCATCTTAAATCTATCTATAGTAGCTATTCACCATGAGAAGTTACTATATGCTCTCACCTATTGAATTAATAAGGAGCCAATAGACTGGTATATATATACACACACACATACGTTATGTAATACAGCAAAAAAGCCGTACTGTTCTAGGTCGTATCAAGTATTCTTGCTAGAAGAATTGAAGGAATTATAAGAAGAAGAGTTGCCAATCCATACTGCAATCCGATTACGCCACTTACGAATACAGAATCAAGTATTATTATAGATATTATCATATTTCTGATAGTATTTTGAATATCAACTGGAGCAAGACTAGCGTGACTTCTTATTATCGGTATGAACGTAATAATCATAACAGCAGAGAATAAGGCTAGATTAACAAATGCTACGGTTTGAAGTATTCCAATCAGACCTACAATTGCTATTGATGTTATAACAACAAACACAATTGCGAATAGGAAAATAATATTAAGTCTTGTCGCCTTACCACTTACCTCTTTTTTACTAAGGACACTTATTGATAAAATATATAGAAACAATATAGTAGCAATAAATAATAGCATTGTAATCGATTCGCTAGATAGCAGAAGCATAGAGAATGCAGGACTAGCTCCCAATATCACATTAACAAATCTTGCAGAACTCATACTGATTGGACCCGTAATCGTCTTGTGTTTTAAACGAGAATCATACGCAATAATGATGGCAGTTAGTATGACAGCAAATACCAAGCTCATCCAACTAATGAGAAGAGAAATGACGTTGGCAGTTATGATCGATGAAATAGCAATAGTTAGTGCTTTTCGTTTTGATACGTTTCCAGATGGTAAAGGTCTCGCAGGACGCTCTTTTTTGTCTATTTCAATATCAAAATAGTCGTTTAAGACTATCCCTGCCATATAAAGAAGTGAAGACGTAACCATTAGGCCAGCCAAGTGCAAGAAATTTGTATTATTGAAAGAAGAAGAGATAGCAGTAACTATTATACAATAGCCAGGTAAAATATTAGATGCAGCACTAAATAGATTGGGTAAACGAATTAAACTTATATATTGTCTAAACACAAAACTGCTCCGCTATACAAATAATGTCATCTTTTTATAAACTACTCCCAGACATATTTGTGGTTTTTTCTCGCAGAATAGAATAGAATTATTGATATGAAAGTAGAATAAAGATATGCTCTTTCGGATACCTTCAAATTTCCTATATTGCTCAAAAAATTTTAAAGCTCATCTACTAACGGTGGCCATCATCTGAAAGATCAGTCTATTCCAATTTCTAATTGATATTAGAAGCTTGACTAATTGATGAATTTTTCTTGGCAGATGCTCATTCTGAGTTTCTTCTTTACATAAACTAATTCTTCATACCTTGCTAAAGTGTAGTAACTAGACAATTTTATAAGTGAAGAAAAAAAGGAACTATACTCTAGAATAGAACATAGAAATAGATATATTTTATGTAACCCTCAACTACCACACGTATGAACAAATTGAATCAAAGAAATTACGTAACGTTAGCTGTGGCAGCTTTATCTGCTATTCTCATAGCATCGATATTTGCGATAGGCACACATAATGCCATAGCACAAAATATGACTGGCGGAAATATGACTGGCGGAAATATGACAGGCGGCATGGAAGGCGGCGGTGAAGGCGGCATGGAAGGCGGCGGTGAAGGCGGCGAAGGCGGCGGTGAAGGCGGCGAAGGCGGCGGCTAAGGCGGAGAATAAGAATAACAACTTGTAAACCGACCGACTAATTCTTTTTTATATTTTTTAATTTATCGTCAAATCAACTATAGACCAATGAAACAATTTTATTCTTCTGTTTCATCTTCGATTAAAGTTATTTAATATTTTAATGATTTCCTAACAAAACAAAACAACGATACTATAAGGACGTGATCTGCAGTCATGGCCAAATTTCGCACAATTTAATGGTAAGTTAAAACCACTTAAATTGCTGTCAAAAAGAGAAATAAATGTTGTTATTAGATTAAATTATTTAACTTCATATTTTATGATTGTAGCCAAGCAATCCGATATGTAATATTTTATTACAGCAAAAATTGAGATAGACGCAATTTTTGACATACTAAATTGTACTGCCTCAAACATCAATAAATACGAGATATTATGTTCACTGTTGAAATAAAATGTTGTTGGTAAAGTTAATATTAATATATATAATATGACCAGCGAGTAGAGAGAAAACGCCAAAGACACAAGAATAGATTATAAAGACAATAGAGAAATCATCTGAAAGAGAAATAAGATCATTTATTCCAAAAATATTTTAGAAGATAACTAATAAGTTCTCTTAAGGAAATGGTAAAAGTATGTTAATGGATGATTCTAATTCTTTGTTTTCTGTATCTTCATTTAGATTCACATTAAAGCAGTTCGACTCATTTTCGCATTCGTCACTATTTTCTTTACTATTACTTCCTTCTGCATTGGGAGTAATTATTAAGAGTTCTTTAAAGGAATCTTCTAGTTCTATTATTTTATCCTCTATTGGGCCCTGGCTAGCAACTTCTTCTTGGTTGATCTTCTGAGCGTTTACTAATCCTATGTTAGCAGATAATACAGGTAATGTTATAATCATTGTCAAGACTGCTAGTAATGCAATTATAGAAAGAACATCATTGTACATCTGTTAACTATGTTTAGTGTCATAAGTATATTTGACTTCAGTAATGTACTTCTGTATGTTAAGCATGATAATTTTCTATATTGAATTGTATTTAGACAATCCAATATGAAGTCTTTTCTAGTCACTAATTCAATTTTCTAGGCTGTATGTCTCAGGGCGATACATAACTATATGTTTTTTTTGCTTTCATTGAATTGATAATCTTGGTATAATCAATTTCCAATTTTTGCGTTTTGTCAATCGTTCATAACACCCGCGGAACTTAATGAAGAAATTTACTCTATATAGAAACGATTGCCTCGAAGTGTTAAAACCTGGAACATAATTCGTATGGTAGTAAAAGAAGAAGAATGGTCATTCAATTTTAGAAATTACCGCCATAAGAAGAAATCAATTTATCTAATAGAATCTTTGGCATTTTATGGTAGAAAAAATTGAACAAAGAATTCTATTATAGGTGAGTTCATAATATGAAAGGTTATGAATAGGAAAGTGATTTTCAAATTATTAAAGCCATTTGATGGTATTTTAGATATGGCTAGATATGGCTCAGAAAGAACATATTCTAAACACATAGTTAGCGGTTCAGTAAACGAAGGATGTTTGAAGATAATGTGGCTTCGAATGCGTTTACGGTTGAATAATACGCTGCTGAAAGAATCGAAATTTCAAACCAAAATAATATCAAACTTTCAAGGATTGATATAATGTGAAGAACGTAGGTATCTTTTCACATGATTCCGATTTAGATGGTATTTTTTCAGCTTCTATTGGATTAATAAGATATCCACAAGCACGAACCTTCTTTATTGATTATGGAGCTGAAAATTTTAAGAAAATGGCCAATTATATTAATTCTGATCATCAATTTTCTAACGACAAGGGGCTCATTATCATCTCTGACCTTGGTCTCAATGATAATGTAACTGATATTTGTAAAAGTATGTTTAACGAAGCGAAAGCAAAAGATTGGAAAATAATCTGGGTGGATCATCATCCGTGGTCTCAACACTCAATTGATTCGATCAAACCGTTTGCTGAAATTGTATTGGATAACTCCGGCCGTAAATGTGCTGCCGAATTAATGTATGAGACATTTTTGCCAGGACATCGCATAGCAGCAAATCTTGCTAGCATTGCTCATACGATGGATTTTTTTACAAAAGACCAATATCTAACGCCTATTTCTGAACTTATTCGTTATTATCACAATTTCGATGATTTATCTACTCGGCTTTCAAATCTGGCCTTAAAGTCATCGCTTGGAATATTATGGGATATTGAGATGCAAGATGAGTATAATAATTATGTACTTTTACGTGACAAAGCAAAAGAAAAAGTACTTTCTGCAATGCATATTTTAAATGTTAAAGATTTTAAGGTAGCTTTGATCCAGTCTTCACCGTATTTACAGACTAGTTTATTTTCTGAAGAGGTATTTCAAAGAACACAGGCAGATCTCGCTATGTTTTATAGTGGAGAAGGTAAAGTCAGCATCAGACGAAATACAGAAAGAATATCTTGCAAAGAAATAGCAGAAGCATTACCAGAAGGCGGCGGCCATAAATTTGCTGCAGGAGCGATTTTCCATAGTAATCCTACTGACGATGATGCTATAATAACTGAATTAAAGGACGCCATTTCAAAAGCCATTGAGAAGAATCCAAATACATCCCAATAATAGATCATACGTATATCTATCTATTCATGGCACAATCCCTTCATAAAAATAAAGAACAGGTTACTGAAGATATTGCTACAGCAAAATCATGGCATTGCAAAGGTCAATAAATCGATAATATGCCTGACAACCTTAAATTTGGCTATTGTAATTAACGCTGATGTCAAAAAAAACTAAAAAATTGCCCTTTAAAATATTGAAATGTAATGAACGAAAAGACATAACAAAAGCCGCATCGATTGTGAAGAATGGTGGAGTAATCGTATTTCCTACAGATACTCTTTATGGTATTGGCTGTAATCCATATGACGAAAAAGCAGTTGACAAAATATTTAAGATAAAAAACCGTGATAAGATAAATCCGCTCCCTATTTTGGCTTCTTCTGTTGTAGATATAGAAAGAATTGCATTATTGGGTAGAACTGCCAAAAAATTGGCTCAAATATATTGGCCAGGCGCCCTCACTATTGTTGTTCCATTGACAGATAAAAAAATATCTCATAATTTAAGAGCTGGCAAAATGATCATAGGTGTAAGGGTGCCCAATAATATATGCTCTCTTTCGTTGCTCAAAGATTGTAAATATCTTACAGGCACAAGCGCAAATAAATCTGGAGAGGCAGGATGCAAATCTTTCTCTGAAGTCTTGTCGTCATCCTTAAGAGGTTTTGATGCAATTTTGGATGGAGGAGAAGTAGATGAAAGAGTTCAATCCACTATAGTGGATTTGACAGGGCAACATCCCAGAGTCATCAGAGAGGGAGCAATAGAAACACAAGCAATTTACGCAACACTAAGAACAGAGTAGCGTGTTTATAAGCATGGATTTTAATTTAATAATTTCTACTTTTAGACACCGCGAGCAGGAGGCATATAATGAAATACTTAATATTCTCGAGGGCGCGGGTGATTCCGAAGCCGAAGCCGAAGTCACTGATATTATTGGTATTGTACTAGGTCTTACGAGAATTGATCCTTTTCAAGTTGTACAAATATTTCGTAAATTAGTGATCAACGAACCCTGGGAAATCCGTTATATCCTCAGACTTTTGCCAATAGAATCAGTTGCGCCGACACAATTAGAGTATATCATCACTGATTCAAAGAAACTTGCTTCGAAGATGAAAAGACATGAAACATTTCGAATAACCGTCGAAAAAAGACACGCTTCTTTGAGCTCATCTGATATCATCAAAGCAGTTGCTGCAAATATAGATAATACGGTAAATCTAAAAAAGCCGGATTGGATTATCCTTGTGGAAATAGTGGGTGGATTAACTGGAATCTCTGTATTGAGAGCTGATCAGATATTCAGTTCAGTTGTCGAAAAAAGAAAAAATTTACTTCATGATTAGACAGGCTCTTTCTATAAGATAACGAATGAAAGTTTGATCATCGAATAGTTTATTCGAAGATATACCAATTTGTTCAGAGATCATTTTTCTTTTTATTATGCTAGCATTTATCATGGTGTTGTCTTTATCAGAAAACATGTTTTCGATATATGATTTGGCTTTTGCAACCTTTGTTTTATCTTTGGAAAAAAAAATGAAGCACCCAGGAGAGCCATTTTTTAGGCCACCGTATTTCACAGCCATTGATATCTGATTAGTATATGATAGTCGAAGTAAAAGATCAATTTCGGCTTTATTAGCAAAGGTTATTTTTCTATTGATAGCTTCTAACGTTATCTTTAAAACTTCATGAATGTGTTCTGTTCCATATACAATATTTGCGTCCAATGCTTGTATGGATACGCCTCGGAGAACATTCCTTAATTCTTCTAGAAATTCTCCAATATTCTTTACTTTTATCTTCTGAACTCCTACTATTGAATAGAATCTATCACCTATTAAGCATATTCTCATAGATCTATCACTATAAACCTTTTTTATAACATAACGATATTCAGTTTTATAGTAAATCCATTGTTAAAATACATTCTTTATTTAGAATTCTAGAATGCCATAGTAAGACAAAGTTATTGTATGTGCTATTTAGATCAATAGGGAATTAAACACCACCATGAACCACAGAGACAATAGTGATAATGTCTCCTGTTTTTGCAACTGTATCATTTCCCGACAGTGCCGAAGATTCTATGCCATTTACTGCTATTAGAAGGTTAGTTGAATCTAATATTTTTGGCTCTAGAGCATTTTCTTGCAAGAATGCTAAAATCTCAGATATTGAGGCAGTAGGTCTATAAAATACTATTGACGATGTCCCAATTATTTTTTTTGCACCACCGAGCAGATTGATAGTTATCAACAGCACTACTCTTCTTCGACTATCTCTGATCCTTTCTCTAATTCTTCTTCTTCTTCGTCAGAACCAGATATTTCTTGCTCATTTTGTATGGATGCCTTATGAAGATATGACGTTATATATCCTGCGATCCTATTTCTCAGTATCTTCGATCTGACTACAGCTATCTCTTTAATAACTTTCTTATTTTCCTCAAAATCAACACTGAATCTGTCTGGATATTTTTCCAAAAGCTCAGTAGAAATGCGTTTAATTCGATCCATCAAGAAAACCTCTAATGGTAAGGTATTTTATCTTTATCATTATTATAATGCCTTTTTTAAATAAGATTCAGAATTAATTCTGAGTACATCTAAGATCTCTTTGTAACTTATTCCAATTATTTTAGCTACGCAATCAACAATAGTTATTAAAAAAGAACTAGACATGGCAGGATAATTATCAAAACATCTAGAATATTTAACAGGTCCATCAGTTTCGACAAGAATTTTATCTCTATCAGTATTCTCTAATAATATCTTTTTTTCTTTAGAATATACCAGAGCTGGACCATAGGAGACATAAAGACCCATATCCATTGACTTTTCTAATTGCTTTTTGCTTCCAGCAAACCAATGCAATAAGACACCCTCTATATTATATGAACATAAAGTTTCTAATATATCGTCCAATGATCTCCTAGAATGGATGGAAACAGGTTTCTTCGTAGCCTCAGCCAAATCTAACATCATGTCAAAAACTTCTTTCTGTTTTTGATAGGTGCTTTTATTATTATTATTTACATAGGTAGGATCCATTCCAATCTCACCGATACCATCAATTGAGGATCTATTTTCATTAAATATTTCAATAAATTTAGCGAGATCTTCAGTACTAGCAAATTCTGGATGTATACCTATAAATTTTGTTATCACATCTTTCGTTGAATCGTTAAAATATTGGAGGTTTCTAAGCGAAGTCTCATTATTTACTGTAACTGAACATGCATTTATTTTTAGAGCCCTCAAATTATTTACGATAAATTCTATATAACCTGTAAATTCCTCATCGGTTAAATGTATATGCGCATCAAATAACATACTGGCCAGATAAGATAAGATCATAAGAACAACATATTTAATTCAACTGGCCCTAAGCATGTACTACGTTCTTTCTAGAATCAAAAAGAAACCAATAATATTATCTAATCGGCTTTTTTGACGCTAGACTTAGAGCATTATCATATCAGTCAGGTTGAGTATATTTGATTTGATGAGGATAAGAATAGGTAATGATCAGAGATTTGTATATTTTTTTATTTCATCTATCAACTCATTAATATTTAACCGAAGTAAAAATATAAAGCGTACAGAGAGTATTAGCAGTTTAATACAATATTAAATTCTAATCACGATAATTTGACCATATAATGATTTATTCAAAAAATTCTAATTGTAATTAAACGATCTTATGTAGGTAAGAACATCGTTGCTTAATTTTATTGTATATGCAGCAGAATCGTAAGAGGAGAAATGAGATAGTTCATCAAGGAATTTGGTCTTATCTTTGCCACGTTCATACATTCCACCTGATTCTTTTATACAAAGAGGAAATTTCTGCATCTTTATTTCCTTTGAATTGAGATGAGCAATAAACTTCCTGTAAGCATTGATGTTATACCAGTCCCATCCTTTCTCCTCGCACAACATTATCCAAACATCGATGGTATTTTGAAAAAAAGCTTTTGCACGTAATTGTTCGAGCGTCACGTTTTGAAATCCACTCTCCGCTTTTCTGACTCGCAGCGAGGACAAGCTCTGCTTTTTAAGTTGTAGCCGCAAGAAATACATGCATAATCTATTCCATCACTTGCCAACGCTCTATTGTAGACTCTATCCTTGCCCATGTCCATACTATCATTGTTTGTTTCATCATATATAATAAGAACTATTAATGAAAATTGCCATTGCTAACGGGAGAGAAATGAAAAATAGAAAGATTAAATCTAGAGTCAAGCTTATGGTAAGTGACACAATTATCCATGCCATCCGTTGGCTCGTCTAATCATTTTAGAGCCAAATTGCAATATTCTTTTATTAAGTTTTCTATAAAGATCTCAACTTGTGTCATCGGATATGATTTTTATTTCCATATTCTTACCATTTCTATCAAAAGCTCCAATAGTGTTATCTTCGTATGGATAACTAATAATTATCGAGACCAAACCATAATAATTATTTAAATCCTCTAGTGAAGGTTTATTGGAGCCACTTGGATGGGAATGAACTGTACCTATATATGATAGATCAAAAGGCAATTCATTGCCAGAGAATCCAGAATAATAAGGACCATGCAATGAGAAAGGCGGAATTATCAAACCCTCTGCTACAATTTCTCCCTTCGTGATTTTACCTTGCAAAATTAAAAT
>JAREAI010000309.1:0-3483 GCA_029240435.1 Nitrososphaeraceae archaeon
TGGTGGAGGCTTCTTTGTAGGTGTTCTAATTGGATATGCTTTAAAGAAAGTAATTAAAATAGTAGCTGTAATAGTTGGATTATTTCTAGCTGGATTAGCTTACCTACAGTATCATCAGATAGCTAACATAAACTGGAATAAACTTCAAATGGTAGCTGAAGATGCTATTACAATACTTTCAAATGCAATAACACAGATTCAAGGCATTAGCGTAGATAGCCATGCTGCAACATCCTCATTATTATCAATGACAAACTTTGGTATTCCATTAACTAGAAGTATATCAGCTGGATTTACTCTTGGATTTATCAAAGGATGATATGAGATTACCAATAATCACTTATGGGCGCGTGTGACCTCCGTCTAACCCAAATGTTACTGTGCCAGAATTGATACAGCGTGCAAAGCCACTACATTTATTCGTCTGTGTTTCGTCAAAACTAAGGTTCGTACTCGCTGTTGCTGCATTTGCTTCTTGTGTAGTAAGTACTCAACTGCGAGTGATAGTATAGTGCCAATAAACAGAGCTGCGATTATTATTTCTAAGCTTGAATTTTGATGTTTGTACATCATCAAGGTTAAGAAGCTACGAGTTAATTATATACTTCAATAAAACAAACTTTTGATATTTTTGCGTAGTTATCTATAATATGACATAATTTATGATTTATCATAAGATAACAGTCTGTTATGTAAACCTATGGAATATCCCTCTAAAGGAGAAAAAAATAATTTATGTAGATCAAGATGTTATTTTAACTAAAGATAGAACAGAAATAGCGACATGAAAAGCATATAAAAATAGGATGTTATAATGGTCATGATAGAATTAATGCTTTGATTGGATCCGTGATGAAACTAGTATATCATAATAACCACTCATCCTTAAAGCCTCACTAAATAAATTTTATAAATCTGGATCACCATCCGCTATGACTATTGATTTATTTAACATCTAATATGTATGATTTAAACATAAAAATTCACTTAAGCATGATTTGTATTCTATTAATTTTTAAGTATTGATTATACAATAATTAATCTTTTAGTTGTTATTTCTTAATACAATTTTATTTTTGTTTACTATAAGAATTACTCCAACAATTATGACTATTGTTGCAACAATTATTCTAATATTAATATTTTCATCAAGTATTATCCATCCTAAAAAAACTGCTATAACTGGACTTACATACGCAAAGGTATTAGCCAAGGTGGCAGTAGTGTTTCTTAGAATCCAAAAGAACCCTAACCATCCCATAGTTCCTACTATTATAAGATATAAGAGAGAAAGTATAGACGAAGTAGAAAATCTTGATACACCCAACGTATTAAATTCAATAATCATTCCAATGCAAAGTAAGAATAATCCACCTACAAATAACATCATTCCAGTTGAAATTAAAATATTATTTGGTAAATCTGCTCTGTGAGAATATAATGAACCAATAGCCCAACTAATTGCAGCTATCAACAAAATAGATATACCAAGAAAGTTATTTTTATTATTAGTATTAGTAGAGGAGTTAGTTTGACCTCCAAACAACATATCTTCAAATGATGGATATATGAGTATAACAAGTCCTATTGATCCTGCTATTATTCCTAAAAGAGTATATTTATTTAATTTTAAATTATAATAAAACTTACCAATCAATAATACCCATATAGGAACAGTAGAGAACAATAATGCAGTAATATCAGAAGAAAGATATTGTTCACCATATGCTAGTAATCCTTGTCCAGCAACTATCAGACTAATTCCAATTATTATTGCATCTTTCCATTGTTTTCTTCTTGAACTTATTATTTGTAATAGATTTGGATTCTTATTCTTTCTTTGTTGTTGTTGTTTTATTGATGTCTGGATTTTTTCTGTTTTCTGTTTTCTTTTCTTATTATCAAATATTTCAAGTGAATATATTTTAAATATAAAAAATAGCATTAAACCTGAAATTGTGTATCGAATTCCTGACATTAGCAAAGGAGGAATTGTATCAATTGAAATTTTTATTGCAAGATATGTAGACGCTATAATAATCCATGTAAATATTAGTATTAGCCATATCTTGTGATCCAATTAAATATAAAAATAGATATACCAGGAGGATTCTGTAAACTTATCGCTTGATTCATCTTTTTCTGTTTGTAATATTAGATACATTAGTGCTGTTAACTTAAGGAAAATGCTATAGCTGTGAAGGTTCTATTCTAACATACATACATGTTATTAAGATTTGTCAGAAATAGAACATCCACTATTATAGTTATGTACTCTTTGTATTTGTACTTTCTTGGTCTCAGTCTACTAAATACTTCTAAAGCATTAGAACTATTCCAGAACCAAAAAAGAAGTTATGTTGCTGTTTGGAAATGGATTCAACGGTTTGGTTCATTGCAGATCTATAATAAACATAGAAGAGTTTCTGCATTTATCATAGATGAAACTATTATTCAAATTGGTAGTCAACATTTTTGGTTATGGATTTGTATTGAACTAATTCACAAATCTGTGCTTCGGATCTACATATCAGAAGAAAGAAATATGTTTGTAGCAGAGAATTTTATTCGATCTCTTGTATCCAAATATGGAAAACATACAGTTTACACAGATGGCGGTACATGGTATCACCCACAAGCCTGTAAATTTCTGAAATTAAAACATCATCATCATCTACATTCTTCATTTGAAAAAAGTATCATAAAGAAATAACAGTACAATATTTTAAGGACAGGACTTAGAGTTTTAATGATTACTTTCCTTGTACTAAGAAGAAGAAAAGATGCAAATTGTATCATGTTAGAAATTGGTTGAGTATGTTTGCGGATATTCATAATAAACTTGTTCAAAATGAGATGATGTTCTTAAGTTAACAGAGCCAATATGACTAACAAAAACCAAACTGCTCCAAATATCAAGGGAAACGATCTACATCAAAATATGCAAACGCAAATACAGATTGTTGTAGCACTTATCGGTTTAGTAGGTGGCCTAGCAGTTATCTTCCCAAAGTTTTACAGTGACAAAAAAATTGAGCAGTTAAAGCAGGAACATAATCTGAGACTAAAAGATTTAGAACAACGGTACAAACTGGAATCAGAATACGATCTAGATTTACGAATAAAAAGAATTGAAGCATATAACCAACTATGGTCGCATCTCACATTTCAGGGATAGCTCATTTACCTGTCTTAGCGTTATAATTTCATAGTTTGATGGGTATGCCGTCGATAGTCCGTAACAGGTCAGCAATTTTGGTATATGCCTATCTAGTGCTGAAAGCAAGTTTACTGATTAAAGCAGCTTTTCGGCGTTCAAGGATAGTCAATATCGACGGGTAGATATTACAGCCACAATTCTCGCACATGAAGGATGTTGCTTCGCCAAAAACGCACGTAGGCTTGCGGTTACCATAAGCATCGTATGATTCGACAAACCATGTAGGGCAACGATTGGACCATTGATTGGTTCTCATTAGATCG
>JAREAI010000310.1:0-3478 GCA_029240435.1 Nitrososphaeraceae archaeon
TACTTATGATTGTACCTTATCTTTGTTTTTAAATTTGTATAAGTCCAAATATTTTGCTAATTCGAATGCTAAAAGCTGATCTACTTTAGTTATCTCCCTACACCATCTATATAGGTATAAACAAATTGATATCATCAAGGGATCTTTCCATCGGGCAGTATTTGATAATAATATGTTAAGACTACTTTGACACAAAGCAGATTATAATATGGGTATCTTACCTCTTCAATATTGCCAACAGTATTATGTGTATATTCATTAAATGTCTATTGTTGTACAATAGATTGAAATTGTATGCTACGCCATCTAATATCAGGTATTCAAATGAAAGCAATAAGCAAGCTACTACCATTTATAGCAAAAGAATTGGAGAGTATGACTGTTGATTTATGTCCTTATACAGGATGATATTGGGGAATGAGCTATGGCAGCGGCAGCATTACTAAGACGCCGTACATAGAAGTACAAGTGATTCTAACATAAGATGAACTTAGCCTACCTGTTTATAGATTGAAGTATTGTCGCAAACTCCAAGTATATTTAAAAATCTCTTTTCAAGTTAACATTCTAAGATCATATCAAAAGACAGGTATTGTATTTAAAATATATTTGTAAGTATGTTATGATATACAAGTACTCAAATAGGAAATGTAAATTGGTAGTTCATTATATGGCAATTTTTTAATTACGCCAGATTATGGATTGTTTATTTTCTCCTAACATGTCGATATCATTGATTAAATGCCTTATGGTATTTCTGTGAGCTATTTTACTATCAAAAGTAGCTTCAATCAAAGTATCTGAATTCATTCTGTTGATTCTCTCTCTGTGCTTCTTCTTCCTCCTCCTCTGCTTCGCTTTTGGTCAGTTATCATAATTATATCATATAATAAGAATTGACGAGTGATAATCGTCTCTTTAGCATTAATATTATAATTTGACTTACTCTGCTAACATTTTATCTAAGTCAGTCGGTCAACTTCAATCTTTTTTGGGAGAATTGCAGCAGACAGAGTGTCTGAATATATTTGTTAGTATGATGAATGCATCTGTTAGAACCTATTCTCTGACATCTTTTATCTTAAAACAAAATGTTACACTGATTTAAAATCGCTCTATTTACGAGGGACATATATATATATTTATATATAACTATATCTATTTATTCCAAACAAAACTTTTATCACAATTTACTATTCCTTAGTTTAGTCAGTAATAGTTATTGTAACATATATCTCTAATGTTTTCTAGCGATGATACATGGTCAAAGAAGGAGACATTTTCTTTTTTCATAGACCAAAAGAGGATGTGGAAGAAGTGACTTTGAAGGGATGGAGTTGGTCTATAAACAGACTCTTGAGTTCAAGTTTTAGACAGTGAAGATGCAGATGATCTTTCAAGACAGATCTGATGCTGCTGAGAAACTTGCAGAGAAATTGCAGTGGATAAAGGAAGAAGATAAAGAAGAAGGCATAGAGAGAAAATCTATTATGATTCTAGCTATTCCTCGTGGCGGGGTAGTCATTGGAGACCTTATATCAAGAATACTTGATGCTAAACTAGATGTTGTGGTTTCACGAAAGATTGGAGCGCCTTATAACCCTGAACTTGCAATAGGTGCTGTGATGCCTGATGGCAGTTTTTTTCCAAATGAAAACATTATAAAAATGTTGAAAATATCCGAAGGCTATATCAATGCAGAGATAGATGCACAGATGAAAGAGATAGATCGCCGGTTAATAAGTTTTAGAGGAAGTAAAGATTATGATAATGATCTGCAGTATAAAACAGTGGTTTTAGTTGATGATGGTATTGCAACTGGAGCAACCATATTAGCTGCTACTCAATGGTTAAAGAAGAAGGAAAGTAACAAAAAATTAATCATAGCTGTACCTGTAGCACCAAAAGATATCGCCGATAAGCTGAATAAAGTGGCAGACAAAGTAGTAATTCTCTACTCTCCATCATCATTTGAATCTGTAGGACAATTCTATCAGGATTTTTCTCAAGTTAGCGATAATCAAGTGAAGAAAATAATGCACAGACATGGATACAAGGTCTCTTTCTAAACTTTTTTACTACAATTAATTTTTTAACCTAAGAAGCAGCCTGCGGTTTAGGAAATATATGTTATATTGAAATCAAAATCTATTATGATAATGAATACTGGCGCATCTTTTTGATATGTGTGAATATGTCTATGTAGTGCATTAGAATAGAGAAGCAATTCATGATACTGTCATTTATGGATTCGTTTTTGCATGTTATGGACATATCATCCTTAATGATGCGTGCCTATTATTTTTATTCAAACTCCATATTATCCTTGTTCTACTAACTGCGGGTGGGCAGGTACTGTTAATGTAGTAGTAGTTCTGAGAAGAGCATGACGGATTTTCAAGATTTTGTGAATAATAGTAGTATCTGTTATATAGTCAATCCAGGACAAGTAAAAACTAGCTGTTGGCAGAACAATATCGTCAGTCAAAATCTCTTATACTTTCGTAAATTCATTTCTTATCTCCCAATAAATTTTAAGATTGGACAAAATCAACTGATATAATCAAATTGCATAGACTCCAGTTTCTTTAGCAACATCCTTTTTGCATCTTTACCATACCCCACTTACTTTAAACTAATTCGTATATTTCTACTGCTTCTGCAAGGCTTGATATCAAAGACTCTTAGATGTTATACGATTATGCAATCTTTAATTTTATCTACAATATGATTGCTATTTGTGAGATCAAAAACACGTCCATCATTATATATTTTTAAAAATATTCGTCCTTTTTCAGTTGTCTGGTAACCTATTGTTTTGTCTGTGAGAACAATCTCTTCTATAAGTCGTTTTTCTATTAAGGAAGGTAAGTACATTTTAAGTTGCGTATAATTGAGTTGAGCCTTTGTAATTATTTTTCCCTTTGTTTCACCAAACAACGTTGCGTTAAGTATCATTGCAATGATATCTGTACTGCTCCTGTACTTCAATCTGCAAAGTTTTCTGTTTTTTAGTATAAGCTACATACTAAAAAAATTCTACTCTTTTTGTAAATAGTAATCTATTAGTGTTATGATATTAGAGGACTGTATTCTGAGGGATCGATTTATCCAAAAATGTGTTATAATAGATTATCTATATAATAAGGAGGGTTAGGGTTAAATCAAATTATACTTTCATAATATTGATGTCTACTTTCTTCTTATGATAGCCATTTATTTTCAAGCTTTATCTATAATTTTGGTAGATGTGATAGGATCTTGACTGATAAGCATTGTCCAATGCAGTAGTTGATTTTGATTTAATTTTTGTAATTTAATTTTAGCTTCCTTTAGTAATTGTGTGCCATCCTCTGGATAGTTGGCAAGAACAACTATCCTCGTAATACCTACACTGATGGCCATCTTACTACATTCCAGACATGGAGCAAAGGTGGAATATAGCGTAGCGCCTTTAGTACTCCCAGCATTTCCAAAT
>JAREAI010000311.1:0-3467 GCA_029240435.1 Nitrososphaeraceae archaeon
TTGAGTATGGAACCGCATTTAGGCTGTATGTGCAGTACGATTGTGGTCTGCTAGCTCTATTTCGTCCTTGAATTTCCTTCCACATTTAGCGCATTTAGATTTTTTACCAAAGAAATTGAATTTCATTATCTATATAAGTGGTATTAATGGTTTTTATCAATTGCACATTGCGCATTACTGATTTAGTCTTCCCGTGGCCCTTACCCTATCCTTTTCATTTTGGAACCACAATTAGGACACGCGATTTCTCTATGTTCTTTTCCACAGTTCATAAAATAGTATTTCAGCGGCCTGCTCTGATCATTACGATACATTGAAGAAGAAAATGAACCAAACAAATCTTTTATTCCACCAGTTCTTCCATATCTTTTCAGAATTAGATTGCTACTGTTCCTAGTCTAAAACAGAATATAACAATTTCAAAAGACCTTCAACATAATAAAAAAGAGAAGGAAGTTCTAGATTATATTTTTAGTTTTTGTAGCCGCTAATTTGTTTCCTCATCATCTTCATTCTCGTTCTCGTCCTCATCATCTTCATTCTCGTTTTCGTCCTGATTGTCGTCGCCAGTGCCTGTGAAGCCTGCCTCTATGAAGCAATCTCTTATCTCATCTTCGGTTGCAAAGGTTTCTGTTCCTTCGGCAGTCTCAAGACAGGATTGGAATGATTGATACATATCGCTAGGAGACTCATCGGCTGTTGTTCCTCCTGTGGTTCCCTGATTTTCATCGGCCGTATCAGTAGTACCGTCCCCCGTATCAGTACCTGGAGGGACCTGAGCTAATACTGGGCTCGTAAGAACACTAGGTGTTGCTAATATGGCCGCGGCAACGATCATTGTTAATAGTAGTTCGTCATTTTTCATGTTGTCTAGACAGTTTCGTAGCATAATATATATGGATATCCTATGGCACAGCGATTAAAACAACTTACCACAACTTAGATATCGACAGAAATAGAGAGGAGACGAAGAAAAGCTCCTGCACCTATATATCTGATGTTGAGAATATTCCCAAGGTAGAAGAGTAGGATAAGGAGCCATTCAACCAAGACACTATCGGAAGCAAATCCATATGACGTAAGTCTTGTGGAGAGAGCAAGTAAAATACCAAGCTCTATCTTTTGTAGATTGTAGGTAAAGATCATTGATTGAATCCCAAGGCTTTTTAAATGATTTGTCTACGTACCACCACTGGTAAAAAATATCAGCACAAGAAGGGCCGGTCGTCTAGCCCGGTAGGATACAGCATTGGCATTGCTGAGATCGTAGGTTCGAATCCTGCCCGGTCCACATTACTTAGAAATCAAACTGTTGTATATGACCCGAGCATACGAAAAAGTGCAATTTTTCTTTTGGCATTTAGATGAGTCCATAGGATAATGACTCAGAGAGTAACCTTGATGGTTGTCTAGTCCCCGTTGTCGCATCTTAGGATATTTCAGATGCTCGATTACTCTCCGAGTCATCTTTGATATGAGACAGCATGGTATAAGAAAGCCGTAGCGGGGGACTTGAAAGACTAACGAACTAAAGAAAGAAAAAAGAGAAATGTAAGCATTCATTTCATCGCGTCTTCAACTACCAACCTAAATATTTGCCCATCTTCCTCGTCCTCCGATTTTAATGATCTGATTATGGTTAGACCAGTTAGAAGAGATTGCCGTTTCCCAAGTTGCAACTTCTCCAGCTGCTCCTGGTCCTACCTCACTTCCAGGTGGATTTATGGTTTGAACTCTTTTTCATGGTGGAGTCATGGGTCCAGTTAAGGCTTCAGCTTTTGCAACAACTTTCCTGGAATCTTAGCACTCCAATAAGAGAGATCGTTAGCGATATCAAACTTGATTTAAATTTCACTATACTGACCTTTTTTGATATGATATGCTAGCACACCATCACAAAATCCTACGGATATCCATGGATATGGAAATTAGACTAAAAATTCGTAAGGCAGGAAACAGCTTGATGATCGCAAATAGTCGAGGACTTGAAACTAAAAGCTGGTGACGATATGCTATTTGATATTATTGATTCGACTATTTCAGTCAAGAAGGAAAAGAGGTAAAATTGGTTAGGGAAGTTCAGAGAGGAAGATGACATCGGATGTATGCTAGGTTAACTAAGTGTACTTAATGGGTCTGATAATTTTTATATAACTTTACCTCAAAGGCGTTTTGAGTTCAATTGCCATCTTTACCATTATCAAGAGAGTCTAAATTTTCTGATATGAAAAAAGACGTCAATCCGTTATCTTGGATGTCGGCATATCGTCAAACTTCAATTGGTTATCTTGTTATGATGGTGCTCTTTTACCATGGAATTGGTATCCTAGTTATGTTATTAGGAACTCTTATAGTTGAAAGAGTTATTATCCCTGGCTATGAAGAACCTTCGCGACCAATTCCTCTTTCAATTATCTCGGTATTATCTGCTGGGCCTATTGAGGAAACATTGTTCTTTGGTATACCCTTCTATACTTTAGGAAATCCATTCATAGTTTTAGCAGGGGGTGTGCTATGGGCGACTTTACACATTTTAAATACTGATACATTTCAAATAAACAGTCTTGCATTTGCAAATTGGTTATTCGTAATACCATCGCTTTTCTTTAGCCTGAGAACATGGATCAGTGGAAAGGGCTGGTTTGCAATAGTCTCGCATTCTATATGGAATCTATTATTTTTCAATTTGGCATGCTTCGTAGGTGAGATTCCTTATTATTCTTCCTGTAGAATACTAAGTTCAGAAACTTATACTGATGAGCTTGGAGCAAATATTACTAGTTTAGTAATATCTGCAGCATTAGTTTTATTCACATATTTTTTATATAAGAGAAAAGTTGACAGTGAAGAGCAGAAGCCTCTTTTTTCTTCCTAATACATTTATGAAGAAAATCAGAATTGTTGGAAATTGGCAGCGCTGTCAGTAAATCAATAGAAGATATTCATTTTAGTAAGCCTTTTGCCTTCCCTCTTCTATGTTCTATATAGATAATGGCTCCAACTATTACAGCTAATACTGGAGTAAGGTAAAATAACATTATCTGCTGAAAGGTATTTGTCATCTTTTGCATATCTTGTACAGGGACATCAAAGCCCGCTGTTAAGGGGGTAGTCTCATATTTTGAATCCCCATTTATTTTTGCCTGAATTGCTACATTGTACTCACCGTCATTTTGAAATATATATGGATAGGTAACATCTCCAAATTCATGAAACTTGTAGGCGGTTCGTTCTACTATCTCGCCTGTATTTTTGTCCGTTATAACAAGTGATGTAAATATATTGGGAGTATCAGTATTATTTTTCATGACACTAAAATTCAGTTTAGTAGAAGTATCGTTTACTGTTAGCCCAGCAGGATATGGTAGAAACGAAACTTGATACGTGCCATCAACATTTTTTGTGACAGCATTTTCTGTGTCGCTAAAGATATGAGCATATGCAATGCCTTTGTTAATTCTATCATT
>JAREAI010000312.1:0-3462 GCA_029240435.1 Nitrososphaeraceae archaeon
TTGAGTTAGACCTGAGACGATAAAGAATATTGTAATGTCTATGGACATTTGCGTAAAAAATATCGGAACAATCGCGAGATGTAATACACCAGCTATAAAGGTTGATGCAGCAGCTGCATAAAATAATGCTTTATTAGTCAAGATTTGATCCTGGACTATTTCTTCCCTGAAAAATTAGGAGTATATCGTTGTACTGTAAATATAATGATTTTTTACTTTTTCTTTTATTTGTTTTCGACATATTCCTTCATCCATTAGATATACAAAGTCTAGACCTTGAGGCGGCTGAATTCCCCCATGATGGGACTGGATCCCGGGGTGATTAGATCCATAAACTGTTTGTATAGTTGATTCATATTTTCATCATTTCCACACTTTGCCATGTATTCATCTCGGTGTTTGCTATCTCTGTAGAAGACTTGCTCCACCCAAATCTCCTCGTCTTGGTTAGCTGATACAGTTTTCGCTATGTTAGTCCAGTCCTCCATCATGTTCTCAGTACTGCTGAGCTGAAAGTACTCCACGCGCAGAGCCCCGTGCTTCCTAGTTATGTCATTAGCTTGCTTTGCGATCTGCAACATCGCGTCATGGTTCTTTTTCGGTAGTCGGCAGATGAACTGCTGGACAATACTTCCAATCTCTTTCTCTTGCTCCATTTCTGTTTCGTTTGATTTAATCATGACCAATACTATAACAAGTAGTTTAAAAATATCTAAGGGAAAAAAGTTTAGTTACAGTTACAATACATCAAAGGTTGCATACGTATAAAATCTACTTTTTGCTAATGCAATAAAAGTTTCAAATCCTATTTCGCTTGAGCACCCCGTTACGACTGCAACCTTTTGTTCTTGCTCTGAAGTTTTAGACATATTTTTATTTCATCTCTTGATTGGTACTATTATTATTTGTCCTGACTTATCTCCTTTGCAAGAGCATCTATATTGTAATCAAGCATGTTTGGTAGTGTGGCTACTGGATTATAATCAGGATAGCGACTTTGCAATTCGCTTTTTATTAATATTTTATCTCCTTCAGTAATATTTGCTGCTTCTCTTTCTCCTCCTAATTTTGCTGCCAATTTCATTTGTTCTTCAACTAATGATCTGAATGTATTGAGGTAATTGAATTGTTCATCAAGTAAAGTCTTGGCTGCGCCAGATTGACCATGTCCCGGAAACAGAGTTTCTACGTCTGAGTATTTCTGCCTTACATATTCTATCTGTTTAATCCATTCTGAAATATGTGAGCGGCTTTCTGGACTAACTGCCCCTGCAAAGAAAGGATGCATACGATTATTGACCACGTCGCCAGTAAACATTATCTTTTGCAATGGAAGATAAATTAGCATCATATCACCAGCTTCTCCTATCCCAAGGTCTTCAAAACGGTAAGTTATTCCATCAATAGTGATATTTTCACCTGACTTTACGATCTTGTTAGGTAATACTACTTGATCAGAATATTCGTTACGGGGCAGAAGCTGCTTTGATAAGGCTATGTATCCTCCAGTATCGTTTTTCATAATATTAAACGTCGATTGGGTCGAGTATATTGATACATTGGCCGTTCCATTTAACAAGGCTGCTGCTCCATTTATATGATCTGGATGAGGATGTGTAATAATAACACCTAAAATAGGCTTGTTTATCTTTTCGACCTCATTTAGAAGTTTTTTAGCTTCAGAGAATTGGCGTTGTATGTCAACTACGACAACCCCATTTTTGGTTTCTATAATCCATGAATTGACTGGCGCCAACCCTGAAGAAGTATAATTATGAATTTGAGGGAAAAAAGTTGCATTGGTGCTTGTTTTATTAGAAGAAGAAGAAGATGATGATGATACAATAGTAGAATTCTCTTGAGCAAATACATATTGCTGCTGCTGTAATGTGTGACCTATGGGATTAATCAAAGATGTTACCAATATACCTGATGCTATAACTGCTAAGAGCATTATTAGACTTCTTATCATCATATTGATCTATCCTCTACAATACTAGTTCTCAAAGCCTTTTTCCTGTAGAATACTTTCACACATCCAGTTTTCAAATTCCTTGTCAGAGCTACTCTTTCTAACCTTCATTATAGACTTGGCATCGTCGCCAACTACATATCTTATCTCAGGCTCTTTTGAAGTTATAGCATTTAAGATAGCTCCTGCAACTAGTTTAGGAGGAGAAGAGCTATTATCCATCATCTTTTCGAATCCTTTTGATACTCTTTCAATTAAATCTGCATATGTAGATTCCGATCTCGATTTTGTATCAGCAGTTTTTAAGTTTTCGAAGGCCTTTGTCTTTATAACTCCAGGTTCTATTATAACAATATTGATACCGAATTGCTTCAGCTCATATCTCATAGATTCGGATAACCCTTCTAATGCGAACTTGGTAGCGACATACGCAGAAAAAAGAGGTATTCCAACTCTGCCTGCACCCGAACTTACATTTACAATTGTTCCTTTTCTCTGTTTTCTCATTATAGGTAACACTTCCTTAGTAACCCTTACAACACCAAATAAGTTGGTTTCAAATTGTTCCTTAACCTGATCAAGAGTCACATCTTCAATAGGAGAGAACAACCCATAACCAGCGTTGTTTACTAATACATCGATTCTCTTGTTTTCTGCTGCTACTATTTTATCGATTGCATCTTTAACAGATCTATCATCATTGACATCAAGTTGAACAACTGTCAATGGCAATTTTTCTGTATTGGCTATTTCTGCTATGTTTTTGGATTTTTCAAGGTTACGCATAGAAGCATATGTATGAAATCCACTCCTAGCTAATAGGAGAGCTGTTTCAAATCCTATGCCACTTGAGCTACCTGTTACAAGTGCTACCTTTTTTATACCTTGCGTATGTATATTAACTATAAAAAGGTAAGCATATAAATTGGTAAGTGGTGATATAGTTAGCAGGTGAGGCATTGGTAAGTTGCAAGCCGGAGAAATCATGTATGGCATGGAGGGTATGAAAAGGTGTCCTGTTGATAATACGTTCAAGCTAATCGGTAAAAAATTACTATCCATATAGTACGCAATATGTTAAATAAGCAGACTCGGTTCAACCAATTTATTCAATCCATAGAAGGAATAAATCCAAAGACACTTTCTATAAGACTCAAGGAGATGGAAAAGAATAGTTTGATACAAACAAAGATTTACCACGAAATACCAATTAGGATAGAATATTACCTAACAGAAAAAGGTAAGGCACTCAAATCTATACTTGACCAGATGGCTGCTTTTTCCGTTCAGTATTGTGCTAAGGACATATTTGAGGATGGAAAGCCAAGAACCTTGTAGCAAGTTGTACAGCAGCAGTAGTAGTAGTAGCAGTGGCAGCAAGCAATCAGGTAAACCTTCAGCTGATTTTTCCAGACCAATTAAATCATCTAGCTATATGAGTTAATTGTAGCTTACCCCTTCATACATTTATCCAGAAGAGATAGGAGAAA
>JAREAI010000057.1:0-10865 GCA_029240435.1 Nitrososphaeraceae archaeon
CGATCAGCTACATGTTGAGCTTAATGATCACATTCGAAATGCAGTGGGACCAATTGCAACACCTGAAGAGATTTATTTTGTCAACAAACTTCCTAAAACACGTAGTGGTAAAATAATGCGGAGGTTGCTTAAATCCATAGCCAGTGGAACTGCAATTGGTGATGCTACCACACTTGAAGATGAGGCATCAATAGAAGAAATAAGGCAAGCCTATAATGATTTACATAAAGTAGTTGGTTAGCAGCAGTGACCAACTACTAATAGTGCTCAAACTTGCGATAAGAGGACATTTTGAATTACTGTAAGGTAATGCATGTAAATTCTGATTACTTTTTGATTAGAAAGTAGTAATAACTCCTCCTCTGTTTCAGCTTGTATGAATATTATTCTCTTTTAATTCATGGATGGTGTTTAATTAATTTTTGTAAAGTTCTTCATTATATATATAATAATAATAATTAGATCGAAATTATTGTCATTATTGATTTTTCAGTAATGTCATGCTCCTCTATGAATCCTGATGCTGCAGCAATAATGTATTTAGCAGGTTTCGTATTTTTATAAGTACAGCTCGCTGCATCCAATGCATTTTTACATGGATCTGCATCTTTTACCATATATACTATATTGCCATTTTCATTAATCCAGATTAGATCAAGATTGTATTCAATGTTTAAAAGCCACATAGCGTATAAATCTGATTTTTCATAAATTAGGATCATTGCAGAATTCAATGGGAGTCTTTCTTCTCTAAACATTAACCATCTCTGTTTATCTGCACGAGACTCTGCAATTTCCACTTTAATTACATCATCATCTATTCTTATCGTTCCTTCTGCAAAGTCTATCTGCTTATTTTTAATTTCCTGTGGAATAAATACAAGACCGAGTGATCCTATAGTGACAGCTGCAACAAGCACTGGTATTATAACAGCTATCTTTCCAACCAAATTAAGTCATTAATACAGCTTGCAAAAAGAATTTGAATTTTACTTCTATGACATTAGATGATTCTTTTTTATAATAAATCATATAAGGTATCAACCAAAAGATGATGCTAAGAAGAAGGAGACATCAAATTAATTTTTGTGTTGATACAAAGAACATATACGAAAATGATGCCTGTGCTTTCTTTTAAAATGGGCAATTAATTAATTAGTATTGTTAGTTAATATTATTAAGCTGCTTCTAGATTTTGAATAAATTCAACTCAAATAGTATGAACATATGATGATGATGATGTTATTCTAGATGCAGCCACGACATTATTCTATCTTTCTTTCTTTCTACTTCTCCCTGCCGCCATCACTTTTTTCTTCTTCTTCTTCATTGTTTGCATTGTGTTCATTATTAATTATCTGCGTTTATTGTCACTGATGCTTAGTTGTTGATATCTATATTCCTGTTACATTAATACTATCCCACTTTAAATTAGCAGTAGGAGGATTGCTAATACAAGATAATTTAGAGGTTAGTTCATTTATTCCTTCTTTAATAAGCTGATAATCTTCTGTGTATGTAAACTGCCATGTTGAATAATCATTAACTCCTCCTGGACCTGTTGCTGTAGCATTTTGCAAAGGCTTTATATCATTTACATCTACGGAAACTTGGCAATCAGTTGTTGGATTATCAGTGGATGTTCCTGATATTGTAAGCTGACCAACTGGAACTTGTTGGCCTTGCTGATGTGAGATGATCTTCAAATCTATTTCATCCACGGTCCCTTGTTCTCCTCCTTCTATATTATTAGTCGACGACGATGTTAAATTAGAAGAAACTGCATTTTTGAGTAGTTCATAGTATTGCGTAGTTTGTATGTTTCCATTTTTGAGAGTGATGAGATTGAAGTTTGGTGCTCCATGACGTTTAAAGTTCCAATTCCAATAAGCCGATCCGAATACTGGTATTTCTCCGAACATTTGAACAATACGATTTGTCTCATCTTGAGTTATATCGCTACCTCTACTATTTATTTGCCAAACTTCTTCTCCTTCGCTGTTAAAGGTTTTCTCTCGCTTCACATTATTCCATTCGCCTACATATATTGGAACTCCAGCAAGTTGTGCTGATTTAATTAAAACGTCAAACTTAAACTCTTGATAATTATCACGTTCAGGTAAACCATATACAGTGATCTTGAATACAACATTTGTTTTATCAGCTGGTGCCATTTTTGCCAAATTCTCAGCATTTACACCTCTTGGTGTGTCAAGTTCTATTGGTATATTCATACTGTATGCTATTGTCTTTTGAGTTAAGGTTCTCAATTCATTTGTAATAAATGTATTGAAGTTTCCTATCTTTTCCCATTGATCTATGTTATGTACTTGAGGTTCACTTAGTATTTCATAGCCTAACGTACTTGGATAAGCATCTACAGTAGTTACTATTTTTTTCAAAAAGTCAGCAAATAGTGTCCAGCCATCGTTTCCATTAGCATCCTTTATTGATCTATTCCACCAGTCTGTCCACCATATCTTTGCAGTTTGGTATTTAGGGCTTCCTCCACTATTGTAAGGATAAGTAGAATTATTATGCTCGAAAAAGAAGAATGGAAAGCCATTACCTCTTTGATTATTTAACCAAGATGATGTATGAAATTGATGGTTATCATAGAGCACTTTTATTCCATATTTGTCGGCAGTCTGAGCAACAGTAATTAACTCATTTATAAATTTATTAGGGTGTTTTATATAGGCCTCCCAAAAGAATAGATAACGTACATGGTTCATGCCTGCTTCAGAAATTAATCTGAAACTATCTTCATAGTAATTCTTTGGAAGAGAACCTCTAAAGTCTCTTTCCTCTGACATGGTTGTATAGTATCCGCGTAAATTAACCCCTATCAAAGATGTATTGCTCTCATTCTCTTGAGCAGAGGTAGTAGAAATGAATGGATTATTGATTGTAAACATGCTTAGTATGATTATTGACGAAAGAAGAATTGATGTAATAATCTTTCTTAGCCTCCGATGATCATTATTATTTTTATACAACACGTGCGATTATCGGAGTAGGAATGCTTTTTTTTATATATATATATTATGAAGTAATATTTATCTTATTTTTTCAGTTGTTTTATATGTGAATCTTATAAGAGTATTTGATTGATAAATAAAGAAGGCAAAATATATTCAGAAGAAAGGGGGTTTCATATTTCCTGCTTAATAGGGGAGTCTTATCTCTTTAGAGACAAAGAGAATTTTTGTGGATGACTGAAATTAGAGACACCAAACAACAATTTAGAAATGTGATAATCTTTATCTTCCTTACTCCCTATCTTTTTAGATATAGATAATTGCTGTTTTCATCATATCCGAGATCTGCCATTGTCAATACCTTAAAGCCATTATCATGTAAATATTTAATCTCATTTTCAAATAAATTTATGGAGGTAGCATACTGCTCTGGATCACCTTCTCCGCTATTATCTATTCTATGCCATATGACTATAGGAATTGCATTTATTTTACCATCTGTATTATAGGTAGACTGGCTATTGACAACTTCAATGAATCTATCTAACATTTCAGAATCACTATATGAATTTTCCTTCCTCTCAGCATCATGACTCCAACCCATAATAGAGTATCTATTTGCAAAGGTAAGTTCACCATCATCAGAAAATGTTCTACAATCAGTCTGACTTGATTCTTCTCCTCCTTCTTTAAATCCATCACAATGTAAATACATTAGTGGATCATTAGCAGTTCTAGCTATATCATAATATTTAGCAACTGTATTGACTACAGCTGCATTCTGAGCTCCAGTATTAGTAGGATAGGAAAAGCTTGTAGGATTAATGCCCTGGTCAAAAAGACATTCTTTTGATCCACCTACTTCATATTCTACACCCTTTTCTGACAGGCTATCAAGATCATCATGGCTCATAGTATGAGATCCTATATCGTGTCCTTCATTGTAAAGTGCTATTATATCTTCCCAAGTCATTTTAACATTAGGATGAACCTGTCCTTCTCCACCACCTACATTATTGCAGACAATATAGAAAGTAGCCTTATATCCATATTTGTCTAGAATTGGCTTCGCATTAGTGTATTGGCTCTTGTATCCATCATCAAAAGTTAAGATTACTGCTTTATTATTATTATTGGCATTATTAATGCCATCACTAGACGGAACAGAAAAAGGAATAGACTGGCTATAGGCTATATTTGGTACTGAAAGAGCAGCACCAACACCCATTAGAATTGTTATTAATAAAATAGCAATTGTAAGACTGGCTCTAAAACTTCTTATACCTTTTAATATCATAACTTCAAAACTATGGAATATAAATGACTGTATAAATATTTAACCTCGCATGTAGACTGCGGCTGAGAATATGAATATAACGAGGATTTTTACTGATTCATGAAGTCTAGTGGGAAAGAGTAATATTCGAAATTATAGCAGCTATTATTATTTACAAAAATTCTTTATAAGAATATTATATAAGATATACATATATAACATTCATTTCCCTGTTGAATATTAAATGGTTAATAATATAGACATAAACTCATTATAGATTTCTAGTTTCTATTGCTGATCTATTATTCTTAGAGTCTTTGTTAACTTATATTGTAAGCTAACTTATGCCAGAGAGTATGTGCGAGTCATGACTGAGAAAGTTGATCTATGCTATCTTGACAATATTTGCCTTATGAAAGGGGCAAAATCTTTTTGAAGATCATTTGAAGGGATTAATCTTTTGGAGTGTATCCATAATTGGATTAGGGTTACCTGAATTTTCTTCTGCCTGGTTATTAGCTTGTGAAGCTGTATTTGCTGTTGTTGTTGTAGTAGTATTATCGGTTTGATTATATGATCTACCTGTAGCATTTGTTACATTAAATGGTGCTGCACCCTCGTCGTTAGGATCTCTTACCTCAAGACCAGATATTGGAGCTTGCGGTATTGATTCAGCACCTTCATCAGGTATTCCTTCAGTCTGAACTCCTGTTTCTTCAAATCCACTATATTCTCCTCCATCTCTTGTCTCTGTAGGTTCTTGATTTTGCATTTCATTTATTTCATCGTTAGAAGCATTTTTAGTCTGTTGTTCCTCTAATTGACTGGTCTGGGCAAATACATAATCCCCTTGGGAATATGAGGATAAAAGAATTAGAGATATGATAATGGGAGCATAAGAATATCTTTTGTTCATCTTGTATGTCCAAGATGTTATTCAACAAATGATTTAATAACTAGATGTTATTTCTCTATTAGATTATTCAATAGTATTAAACAACTTAGTTACTGTTACAGAGAGAGCATTAATTAAATCAAAAGCTCATAATAATAATTTGTAACTGCTATCATGACACAAGTTTAACATATTAAATCTTAAGTTAATGAAAATGAGCATGCGCTGTCTCTTGAAGTCTATACTGCTATATTACTGCGTTATAAAAATGGCATAGGGTTTAAATAGTTTCAACATGGATTGAAGGTTAAGTGAGTTAGATGCCAGTAGCAATAATTCCAGATATAAGTGAACAACACTGTATTGGCTGTGCTCTCTGTGTAGAGATTTGCACGGCTCTTGGTCCAGATGTACTGAGAGTAAAGCCAGTAGAAGGGTGGAAGAGAGGTAAAGCATTTGTCTTTTACCCAGAGAGATGCATCTCCGATGGAGCATGCATTGGTGTTTGCCCAACAAAGGCAATCTTCTGGATGAGACCAATGGACTACACACCAGGACAACCAATTCCATTAAAGAAGAATGCTGTTTTCGTAAAGGGTTGGGAAGAAGGTTAACCTCCTGTCCTCAATTGAGTCCTAAAAACTCTTTTTTTAAATTTTTATCTTGTTAGTTCTTTCTTGAATCCATGAATTTAATTTATTATTAATTTATTATTAATTTATTTTTTGTTTTTAACCTAAAAATTGATAGAATCTAAATATTATTATCGGATTTAATATAAAAATAAAAAATAATTATCGAATTAATTTTTTGAAGCTCGTTTAATAATATTAACTTTATACTATCAGTAGCAGCAGTAGTTCTATATCGTAGTTAACCTAAGAAATTATTTGTCCTTCTTTATACTACTTGTAGATTTTGTATAGATGAGTGTATGGAAATGTTATTTAATTTCAAGAAAGAAAGTTTGCGTTTGCAAATACTAGATGTGTGCGGACACACTAATGATACTGTTTAATAGAAAATATAGTTCTAGCATATAAAAAGCAAAAAGAGATTATACCTCATCCTTATCCTTCTTCTCCAGTTCTTTGAGAGACAAGAAGTTTTTTAATTAGCAAAATATTGTGTGAGGCATATTGGTAGAGTGGAATGAACAAATCAAAGCTCATCTGGTTTGGATATGGGGTGAAGAAGAGGGTTTTTTGAAACGAGGTAAAGAAGGTATGCTCGTTATCACTGATAGACGCATAGCTTTTATCTCAAAAACAAATATGACTTATCGAATACATGATGTACACGCTATGAGGCAACTTAAACGATTCAAGGAAGGTGAAAATGTATTTCGTCCATTAGAAGGATACAAAGTAAAAGATTTAGAAGACGATCTCAATAAAAGTGGTGAAAATCTTGAGATACCCTTTAGACAGATTTTAGATATCACCCAACATAAGAAGCGATGGGGAACGCTGTTAAAAGTTAATGCTAACTTTATAGACAAATCAAAGATATACAAGTTTTCAATTGTTAAAGGCTGGGTAAAATACCCACTTAAAGATCCGATTGAATTTCAGCGCATGGATTGGACAGATCTTATTGATCTTTTTAAAACCTCATCATAAAGATAATTTTTTATGTTCCGCTTTTATTTTGGTTCATTTTCTTTTCCGTAGTGTTAAATTAGAACAAAGAGATCTCTGGCTATTTGTAAGGCATTTCAGTAATGTTTATGCCCAATGTTTATGCCCAAAAGAAAATTCAATTTGATAATAATTATACTTCATTGCATCAAAGGAGATACTATAATTGATAGATAATAATAAACAACTTTATAGTGATATATATATAATAGTCAAAAACAAATTAATTACTCAAAATAACAAGAAAATAATTGCAGTATCTAGTAGTGAAAGTTGAATAGTATTGTATACAATTTTTTGCTTTATTAGCTTTGATTTGCGTATTGCACTTCTCAATTTTATTATAAATACATAAAAAAAGGAAGAGAAAGAGAGTTAGTAATAGGTATTTAATTAGTATGTACCCCTAATTTTATTAGCTAGCTATCCAGCTAATGGATCTGTTCTTTTATCATTTGACTAAATTGTTCTTTGACTAATTTCATATACGTGAATTTTCACATTTATTTTGTGCATATGATTTTTTGATGCCTGTTGGTATGTAAGTATTACATATAATATCAAATCGCTGTAGTTATGATTGCTTTTGTCTATTCATCGTTGTAATATTGCACGAGAGATGAAGAAAATTATCTTTTAAACAATAAAAGAGAATTATGGGATGTAATATATTTAGAAAGAAAAACAATATACTAATAGTATCTTTTTTTATATTGTAATCCAATAGATTGATAAATACGATGCCACTCTATGAGGGTTGTATTTACTTTGTTTATTGGTGACAATGTTTTCACATCAAATGGAAAGAATATTGGCAAGATAAGTAAAATAGATAATGAGCATTTCACAGTATATAACCGAGGCCTTATACAAGATGAGGAATTTCAAATTCCAATTTCTGCCATTTCACATTTTGACATAAAGACAGGTAAAGAAGATTCATCTATCATACTAACTGTAAATGAAGAGCAGATTAAACATGGATATGAAATTGTAAGTAAAAAGCCTAATTCAGAGCTGATAAGTGGTAAGTCAAATTCAGAATACAAAATACCACTAGAAAAGGAAGTGATCCATTATGAAACAATACAGCATTTTGAGGAAAATGTTGCTTCTTCTACTGATAAACTCCCTTCTAAAGAAGAGTATATTTGTGATATGTGTATGGAAAAGTTTAACAATCCTGACAATTTACAACAACACCGAGCAGAGAAGCATTCTGCTCCAACTGGAATTTGATGAGGATGAGCTGCGTCATTATGGGCCTCCAAATTGTTGTTGTATTTTAATTCTTTTATATACGTTGTTTAAAAGTATAATTACTATCTGCCTAATTAGACACATGGTTACTATCTTCATTCATAAAATTATCTAGCTTCATAGTCATCTACTTCACACTACTACTACTACTGCTGCTGGTTCTAAGCAGCTCATTGTTATACAAATAGATGTGATATCTGCTGAGATTATTATTATTAAGCTGAATAGTAGTATATATGACGTATTGTAAATCTTAATAATTCAGATGGAGTAATATTTTAATTAAGCCAGCTTGATGTTGTTGTGTAGTTAATAATAGTGAAAATCCATTATTAATCTTCTATCAATAGTTTCATTGAGAGTAGCTTGGTAATTTCCTTTGATGATATTAACTAGCTATATCTATATATATATAGATATATATACATACATACTTACATTCTTAATAATGGTAAAATAATGCTATTATAGATTTAAATTTTAACTAATTGGCATTTTATCTACCTGTTATAGTAATCCTGGTTTACTTAATCTTTATTTTATCTATAGAACGTTGCATTGCATCATCACACTAACAACTTCTACATTATGATTCACGAGACAAGAGACTATTAATCATAAAAATACATTATATGCTGATTATTTCTTTTATAAACAAGCTACTATCTAGTTTAGAAAATCTTTCCAGTTCTATTTTTGCGCCAGATTTCATAATCTCCCGCAAATGCTTTCCTGCATTCTCATTTATCCACCATTTTTCGCCAAATTTATTTTGCAGATAAATGTCTAGTTCTTTAGCACGGACGGCTGCAAGTAAGTAACTCGGAACATACATTATTGCATCTGGAAGTATGTGATGAAGCATCCAGTATTCGCCTGGCATTTCAAATCCCGTATATTCTTTAATCAATTTAGAATAAAGTACATTTGCATCTTCTATTGAAAGATTTTTGCGCCAGTATTCTGCTTTCATCAATGAATTTGCAGTATAGAACGTAACAAAAAAAAGTTCCATAAAGTTGTTACGACTCACTAATTCATTGCGGACATTTTCATCCTTGACCTCAAGGACTGATTCTAAATAATTACCATTTTTTGTCAATCTCTCTAAAAGGATTGAAAATATCTCTGCAATACCCATTGAAAAACCGTACCTGTTCCAGTATTCTAGTGATGGATCAATTGAGGTTGCATGTATGGCATGACCTGTTTCATGGAAACATCCTTGAAGATCAAAATATGGACTTTCAGTTTTATATAACACACGAATATCATTTGGCACTTGGACGAAGAAACAGATAGGAGATGGGTATTTGTTCTTTCTGTTATCTACATCAAAATTAATTTTAGATACATCAAATTGAATTAACTCAAGTGTCTTTTTTACCTCTAGCAGAGGATCAATTCCTGAAAAATTCTTTTCCATGTCGAAATAAACCTTATTACGAAAAAAGTAAAAGTCGTCATAATATTCTGCTTCTCTTCCCAGAACCTTTTCAGAAATATTAGTAAGTGACTCTCTAAAAGGTTTCTTTGCTTTCTGACCCATCGATTTTACAAATTGGATTAATTGTGAATATGATAATTTTTCATTTTCTAAATATCCATCAAGAGGAGTCATATTTGTTTTGCTGATTTTACTAGGTTGGTTACCATAACTATCTCCTCTGCTGCTCCTTGTATCGCTATTATTATCATTATCATCATCATGATCTTTTCCTCTTTTGCTGATAGTCTTTCCTCCATATTGAGAATATACCTCCTTTATAGCAGAAAATCGCCTTTCTATAGTTGGTGCAATATATTTTGTCTTTGCAATAAATTCATCGAATACATGCTTACGTTTCACTGAATCTTTCTCAATGCTATTGAATTGTCGCCATGTACTCCAATTAACAGGGGCTTTGTCAAACCTGTATTTCGAAGAAATAATTTTTGTATTTTTTAAATTATGTAACTTGAGTTCAAGTTTTTTCGTCTTTGAATCTGCAATACTTTCTATTGCATTAAGATAAATTTCTCTAGGTTCTGAAAATGAACTCAAAAAGATCTGAGAATTACGCAATTTCATATCAGCAAGTTGTTCTATTATAGATTCGCTATACTTAAAACCAGCATATTGTTTATAACGTTCGTCGGCGTCTGCGATGTATATACGCTCATCAATTTCACACCATTGCTTTAAATCCATTTAATAGAAACAAATGGTTATGATCAGTTAGCCAATTTTAAGCTTAACACGTACGCACGCACATGCTACGAGTAAATATTGCACATCCAGTCTTAGTAAATGTTCAAAGTGGCGTTGTCTAGAATAATTGTTTCTTCAATATATCTACTTTATTTTCTTTCATATTGATTTAAACAGGTTTAGCGAAGTTATGAAAGCAGACAAGAAGAGCAAGCCATCATGAATTCTCTATATATCTTATCTAATGAAGTCAGTAATATACCAACAGATGTAAAATATATATATATAAAGTATTCAAGGTTTTTCCTGCTATGCTAGCAATTATTTGAGTGAAATTTTTTATAATCTTTTATATTTTGACAGCATGGAAATTAACTGATTAGTATTCCTCTTGAAATATCAATTGTAAAAATTATTGAGCTTAAAAAAAGAAGAAAAAAACAGTAATGTCTGTAACTATAACAGAATGAATAGCAACATCTATAAGATTATGATATTTAGTCATGCTATGTTACATAGATCAAAACTGAAAATAGTATTATCTATAATATTCGTATTTACAACAATGATTGTATTATTAATATCCCAACATCCTGTTATGGCACAGCAACAACAACAACAA